>DASTAF010000060.1:0-4244 GCA_035713005.1 Acetobacteraceae bacterium | reverse complement strand
GGGCATGAAACGCGATCGGCTCGGGCGCGGCTTTTTCGGCATCATGCTGACGGGATTGCTGGCATGGCAATGGCTCGCGCCGCAGGCCCTGGCGGGGCAGATTCTGCTGAACGGGCTCGCCATCGGCAGCGGCAATGTCGGACTCCAGGTGCGGAGCTTCGAGGCGGAGAAATTCAAGGCGACGATTCACCAGGCCTATGACTTCTCCTGCGGATCGGCGGCGCTGGCCACCCTCCTCACCTATGGCTATGGCCTTCCAGTGACGGAGCGGCGGGTTTTCGCCAGCATGATCCGGCACGGCAACAAGGCGGTGATCCGCAAGGAGGGATTTTCCCTGCTCGACCTCAAGGATTATCTTGCCCGCCGCGGATTGCCTTCCGGCGGGTTCCACGCCCCGCTGGCGGCGCTGGTGAAGGTCGGGCTGCCGGCGATCGTTCTGATCAACGATCATGGCTATCGGCATTTCGTCGTCGTCAGGGGGGTGCGGGACGGGCGGATCTTGCTGTCGGACCCGGCGGTCGGCATGAGATCGGAACGCATCGGCATATTCGAGAAGCAGTGGAGCGGGATTTCCTTCCTGATCCTCGGCGACGTGGCGCGGGGCCGGGCGAATTTCAGCGATCGCGCATTGTGGAACGCCGAGCCCAGCGCGCCGGTGGCACTGGCGGCCTACGCGCTCAGGCTCGGCGCCCTGCAGCAAGTCACCATCCAGAACCCGGATCAGTTCTAGGACCCAATCCATGGCAAGAAAACCGGCTTTTCATCATGCCGCCGCAGCCTTGGCGATGCTAATTGCGGCTTCCGGAATGCCCGCCCATGCCGCGCCCGCAGGGCAGGACCGGCAGGCGGCCCCGGCGCTGCATCTGCCCGGCGCCCTGAACGACCGGGAGCTGACCGGCATTCGCGGCGGCTTCAGCCCGGCGCCGGGAATCACGCTGAATTTCGCCTTCCAGCAGAGCACCTACCAGAATCATCAGCTGATCCAGAGCACGATCATCCCCGATTCCACCATCCGGCTTTCGCCCTCCGGCGGGGCGGCCCTGGTCCAGCAGGCCACCCGCGCCGCTTCCGGCCCATCCGCCTCGGCCTTGGCCGGTGCGGGAACCGCTCCGGCGGCGGTGCTGACGGAAATCGGCCCGGGCGGCATCACCAATGTGATCAGGAACACCAGCAACAACCAGCTGGTCCAGCAAATGACCTCGATCAGCATCGGCGTTTCGGGCCTGAGCCAGTTGCTCTCTAGGCAGGCCCAGGCAATGACGCTCGATCAGACGATGATACCAGGCCACTGACCAGGCGGATGCGGCGATGAATCATCATCCGGAACCGGTTCGATCATGGACGGCAAGGCTTGGTCAGCGGCTCATCCTGGCTCTTGCCCTTGCCTCGGTTTCCGGAGCCTGCCGCGCCGAAACACCTCGCCCGGAAGCCGGAGCAGCCTCCATCGCCTCCACCGGCATCGTTCCGCTCTCGGATGCCGCCATGGCGGAGACCGTAGCCCGTGGGGCGCAGTCTCCCGCCGCCGGGGTGCCGGCGGGCGGCCAGCCGGCTATCACCCTGTGGGACGAGGTCAAGCCCCTGCCGCAACCAGCACCTGCCTCGGGCAGCGTGACGGTCACGCTCAATGGGCTCCCGGCGCCCTGAGACGGAATTCATTAATAAACAGTTACATTCGGGCTTTCGATTGTATGATCTCCATGATTCATTTAGAGAATGAATCGGGAGGTTGCGCCTGACAAAGCGGTTCATCGAACCGATTCGCTCAGATTGGCAGCAGGTCTTCCGGCAGCACCTAAGGCTACAGCGAAGCTTCGTATCGCTGTAGGGTGCCAAAACGGCCATGCTTGTATGAATTCAAGACCAGGCGGCCCGCCGGGGCCGTTCGAGGATTCTTGCCCTTGGCCAGTCGCATGCAACCAAGCCTGCCCGACCCCCTGCCGGTTCCGCCTCCGCGCGTTTCCTCACAAAATGAGGCGGAATCGCCGACCGAGAGGTTCATGGTCGGCGGCAGCCCAGGCATGCGGCAGGTCTTCGAGATGATCCGCCGCTTCGCGCTCTGCGATGCTCCGGTCCTGGTGACCGGCGAGACCGGCACCGGCAAGGAACTGGTGGCGAAGGCGATCCACGAGCGCTCCTCGCGCCGCGCCGGCCCGTTCATCGCCATCAACTGCGCCGCCCTGCCGGCGAACCTGATCGCCTCCGAGCTGTTCGGCTATGAAAAGGGTGCGTTCACCGGCGCCTCCGCCCGCAAGCTCGGGCTGATCGAGACAGCCCATAAAGGGACCTTGTTCCTCGATGAGATCGGGGATCTGCCAGCCGAGCTGCAGGGGCATCTGCTGCGCTTTCTCCAGGAAGGGCTGATCGTCCGCCTCGGCGGCCGCGAAACCATCTCGGTTGATGTGCGGATCATCGCGGCGACCAATGTCAGGCTGGCCGAGGCGATCTCGGCAGGGCGCTTCCGGGACGATCTGTTCTACCGGCTCAACGTGCTGACGCTTACCATGCCCCCCCTGCGCGAGCGCGAGGGAGATATCGAGTTGATGGCGCGGTTCTTTCTGCGCATGGCCGCCAAGGAACTCGACCGTGATGTGACGGGCTTCGATGAAGGCGCCCTCGCCGCGCTGCGCGCTCATCCCTGGCCTGGCAATGTCCGCGAGCTGATTTCCGCCATCCGGCGTGCCGTCGTCATGGGCAGCACTCCCTTGATCAGCGCCGCTGACCTTGCACTGACGGCGCCTTCCCCGCCTTCTCCGCCTTCCAGGAAATCGCGTCCGCAGCCGCAGGACGAGTTGCAGATGCTTCTCGATGCCCTCGCCCGCAACGGGTACAACAAGACCAGGACGGCGCAGGAACTCGGCATTGCCCGTCTCACCATTTACCGGATATTGCGGCGGCACAATCTGCCGACGCTCCCCTCGATGAACTGAACGGACTCTCCGGACACGGCTGTTAATCGAATTTCAAGCTTTTTCCCTTACCATTCTTCATGGCGGCGCGGTTGCGGGGTCGTTCCTTCTTCCGTCCGACGCTGTTAGTGAATTTCAGCTTCATGTTGGTTAGAAGACGGAGATCCCGGTGCCGGCAACCCGACCGCGTCATGATCGGCAAGGTATTGAAGGGGCGCGGCGGACTTCCCTCCGGCCATTGCGCTGCCTGCTGCTTGGCGGAATGGCCTGCCTGCTTCCGGCCCTTCTGCCAGGAACATCCCTTGCCGCCGCTCCTTCATTTACCGAGCTGGAAAAGCTCCAGGCGCAGATTCTGAAGCAGGAAGCCAGGCTGCGGAAGCAGCAGGCGCTGCTCCAGGCCGAATCGGTGCAGCTCGGCAACCAGAGCGCCCTGCTTGATTCGGAACTGCGGAGGCTGCGGGGCACCGGCGACGGTCCGGGCACCGTCATGGCCGCGGCCCCGCCCGAAGCGGCGCCGGCCGCCGCGCCCCCGCCTGATGCGCAAGCCTCTCCGCCTCAGGCGTCATCCTCGGATGCCGCGCCGATCACCGGTCCTTCACCCCAGAAGCAGGCAAGCCGGCGAATTCTGCTGACCGAACCCAGCCTTTCCAGCACCGGCGGCGTTCTCACGCCACGCGGTCAGATCATCCTCGATCCTTCGCTCGAATATGACTATTCCTCCTACAACCAGCTCAATTTGAGCGGCTTCACCATCCTGCCCGGCATCACCTTCGGCAATATTTTCATCGCCCGGGTGCGGGAGAACGTGTTGACCGGCAGCATGGCCGTCCGCCTCGGCCTCACCAACCGTCTCGAACTGAACGCCAAGCTGCCCTATGTCTATGGCTACGGCTCGACCATCACGCAGCCGGTAGGCCCCGATGCCCAGGTTCTTTCGCCGAGCGAGCATAATTTCAGCCTCGGCGATGCGCAGATCGGAGCGAGCTATCAGATCAATTCCGGCGATGCCGGCTGGCCGATCTTCGTCGGCAATTTCGTCTTCAAGAGCACGACCGGCGTCAGCCCCTATAATGTCCCGGTCTACACGGTGAACGACCCGAACGGCCAGTATCTTCAAGGCATCTCGAAAAAACTGCCGACGGGAACCGGCTTCTATTCCGCCGAGCCGAGCCTGACGATCCTTTATCCCACCGCGCCGGGCGTGCTTTTCGCGAATTTTCTCTACATCAAGAATTTCGCCCGCACCGTGGAACTCGCCAATCTCGGCGGCGGCCCGCCGACAGCGACGCAACTCTCTCCCGGCGATGCGGTGGCGGCGACATTCGGCATGGGTTTCGC
>DASTAF010000059.1:0-18556 GCA_035713005.1 Acetobacteraceae bacterium | reverse complement strand
GCACGGGCTGGCCTTCGAGATGGACCTCTCCCTCGTCGATCGAGATCGCCCCCGAGAGCGCCTTGATCAGCGAGGATTTGCCGGCGCCGTTATCGCCGATCACCGCCAGGATCTCGCCCGGATAGAGATCGAAATCGCAATAATCGAGCGCCGTCACCCGGCCATAGCGCTTGACCAGTTTTCTGCCCCGGAGAATCGGTTCAACGTGAATCGGTTCCATCAGACGATCCCCTTTCTGATCCATTGATCGACCGCCACCGCGACGATGATCAGCGCGCCGATCAGCAGGTAGGTCCATTGCGGGTCGGTGCCGTACATGTTGAGCCCGAGGGTGAAGACGCCGACGATCAGGGCGCCGAAGATCATGCCGAGGATCGAGCCGCGGCCGCCGAACAGCGAAATGCCGCCGATCACCGTCGCGGTGATCGAGTTGATGTTCTCGAACTGGCCGGAATTGGGCGAGATCGCGCCGATGCGCCCGATCAGCGCCCAGCCGGCGACGGCGGAGATCAGCCCCGACAGGGTGTAAACCGAGATCAGCATCCGCGTGACCCGCACGCCGGCGAGCGCCGCCGCGTCCGGGTCGTCGCCCACCGCATAGACATGCCGCCCCCAGGCGGTATGGCGCAGGATATAGGCGAACAGCAGCACCAGGGCGAGCATCAGGATGACGCCATAGGTGAAGGTGGCGCCATTGGCGCCGCCGAGGGTGAAGGTGTTGCCCAGATATTGCAGCAGCGGCGCCTTCAACTGGATCTGCGTCGCGCCGATGGTCTGGTTCGAGGAATAGAGATAATTGGCCGCGAGCACGATCTGCCAGGTGCCCAGGGTGACGATGAAGGGCGGCAGCTTCATCCCGGCGATCAGCAGCCCGTTGACAGCTCCGATCCCGGCCCCGAGCGCGAAGCCGCACAGGATCGCCAGCGGCGCCCCAAGGCCGTAGGTAAAGGCGCACTGGCCCATCAGCACCGAGGAGATCACCATGATCGCGCCGACCGAGAGGTCGATCCCGGCGGTCAGGATCACCAGCGCCTGGGCGACGCCGACGATGCCGGTGATCATCACCTGCTGCAGGATCAGCGTCAGCGCGTAGGCCGAAAAGAACCGGGCGCCGACCAGGATGCCGAACGCCGCGAGCGAGGCAAGCAGCACCAGCAGCGATGCCAGCCACGGCGTTTCGTGCAGCAGGTGCTGCAATCGCTCCAGCACCGTCTTCCGATGGGCGAACTCGGCGACCGTCTCCGCTTCCCTGGCCGAAATGGCGGCCTCGAAGCCGATCTGGCCCCCGTCGTTACCAGACAGGTTGTTGCTCGACATCGCTTTCCTCCGGCGCCGCGCGGTTGCTGGCGCGGCTGTTGAAATGGGCGGCGCCGCGCGCCGCCCGGGTTGTCATCCGTTCAGGGCATCCGCCTCAACTGCCCCAGCACAGCTTGGCGCCTTCCGCCGGGGTGATCGAGGGAACTCCGGGCACCGGATGCGCGGTGATCAGCTTGGTGCCGGTATTGAAGAAGTCCTTGCCGGCGCTGGCCTGCGGCTTCTTGCCGGTCTTGGCGAACTCGGCGATTGCCTTGATGCCGAGCGAGGCCATCTTCAGCGGATATTGCTGCGAATCGGCGGCGATGATGCCCGCCTTCACCCCCTGCACGCCGGTGCAGCTGCCATCGATGGCGACGATGGTCACCTTGCCGGCCTTGCCCACCGATTTCAGCGCCTGATAGGCGCCGAAGGCCGCCGGCTCGTTGATCGCATAGACGAGGTTGATGTTCGGGTTGCGCGCCAGCAGCGTCTCCATGCCCTTCTGCCCGCCTTCCTCGGCGCCGCCGGTCTCGACATGGC
Organism: Acetobacteraceae bacterium; assembly: GCA_035713005.1. Taxonomy (GTDB): domain Bacteria; phylum Pseudomonadota; class Alphaproteobacteria; order Acetobacterales; family Acetobacteraceae; genus Acidiphilium. The sequence goes on along the minus strand of DASTAF010000059.1, from coordinate 16,720 downwards.
CGACGATCTGCTTGTCCGGCACGTCGAACTCGTGCGGGTTCTTGATCGGCACGCCGAACCCGGCGAGGAAGCCATGATCGCGCTCGATATCGACGGTGGGGTGGGAAATCGACAGGTCGAGCATGGCGATCTTCGCCGTCTTGGCCTTGGCGCCGAGTTCCGCCTTCGCCCATTCGCCGATCAGCTTGCCGGCCTCGAAATTATCGGTGGCGAAGGTCATGTCGGCGGCATTGATCGGGCTGAGCGCGGTATCGAGCGCGATCACCAGCAGCCCCGCCTTGCGCGCCTTCTCGACCGTGGGGACGATCGCCTTGGTGTCGGAGGGCGTGATCAGGATGCCCTTGGCGTGATTGGCGATGCAGGTCTCGATCGCCGAAACCTGGGTCTGGTTGTCGCCGTCATACTTGCCGGCATAGGTGTTGAGCTGAACCCCGAGCTTCTTCGCCTCGGCCACCGCGCCCTTGCGCATGGTGACGAAATAGGGATTCGAATCGGTCTTGGTGATCAGGCAGGCCTTGACCGGCGCCGCCTGCGCGGCCCCTGCGGCCGCGAGCACGCCAAGTCCGGTCAGGGTCATGGCGGCGAGCTTCGCGAAATTGGTCCTCGTGGTCATGTTTCACTCCTTGATTGTCTTGTCGGGCATGGTGGCGGGCGCCGAAGCCCCGCGTCTCAGTCATGGTCGTCGGGCGCGGCATCTCCTTCATGGCTGGGGGTTCGGACTTGCCGCCGGCCGCTCATGCGATCGGCGGGGCGCCCGCGGCGCAGCCGCAGGAGTTCCGGTGCCGCAATTCGACCGGCAGGCGGACGAGGCGCGGCGGCAGATCAGGATCGGCGAGGCGTTCGAGCAGCAGCCGCACCGCCGCCTGGCCGATCTCGCGGCAGGGCTGCGCCACCGTGGTCAGATGCGGCTTGAACAGGTCGCTCCAGGCGAAATCGTCGAAGGCGGCCAGCGCGATGTCGTCCGGAACGGTCAGGCCGTGCTCGGCCAGCGCCTGCAGGGCGCCCAGCGTCATCAGATTGTTCGAGGCGAAGAGCGCGGTCGGCGGATCGGCCTCGGCGAGCAGGCGGGCGGCGGCCTGGCGGGCCGGCTCGGCGCTGTACTCGCCGCAGGCGAGCAGGTTTTCATCATAGGGCAGCCCGGCGTCGCGCAGCCCGGTGCGGTAGCCGGCGATGCGCTCGCGCGTGGAACTCAGCCCCGGCAGCCCGGTCAGCATCCCGATCCGCCGGTGCCCGCAGGCGGCGAGGTGGCGCACCAGCCGCCGCGCGCCGCACTCATTCGCGACCACCACCGCGTCGCAGGACGGATTGGCGACGCGGTCGATCTGCACGATCGCCGCCTGCTGCCGGCGCAGCCGCTCCAGTGCCGCCGGGCCGCCATCGGCGGATGGGGCGACGATCAGCCCGTCCACCCGCCGCCCGGCCAGGGCCGTGAGTCCCTCTCTCTCCCGTTCGGCGCTCTCGCTGATGCCGACCAGCACCACCGTGTAGCCTTCCGCCCGCGCCGCCGCCTCGATGGCATCGACCACGGCGGTGAAATGAGGATTGGTGATGTCGCCGATGGCGATGCCGATGGTCCGGGTCTCGGCGCGCTTGAGGGAGCGGGCGACGGAGTTGGGCGTATAGCCAGTCGCGGCCACCGCTCCGGCAACCCGGGCACGGGTTTCCTCCGGCACCGCCCTCGTATCGTTCAGGACATGGGAAACCGTGGAGACCGAAACACCGGCCAGCGCCGCCACATCGCGCATCGTCGCCGGGCCTGAAGCCTGGCGCCGGCGGCCTCGCGCACCCGGCCTATCCCGTTCGGCAATGGCCGGCATCTGCCTGACCGGCATGTGTTTCCCCCGTCTGTTTCCTTCGTCGCGGCTTGGGCCGCGTTATCCGCGCAACTGGTTGCGAAAACGTTTGCGCTAGCCGTTTTTAGGCAAGTTCCTGATCAATCGCAAGCAAATTCCGCCATCACCCTCGACCGGCCCAGCATCAGCGCGATGTTCTGCACGGCGGCGCCCGAGGCGCCCTTGCCGAGATTATCGAGCCGCGCCATCAGCACCGCCTGGCACTCCGCCTCATTCTCGAAGACGAAAATCTCCATCAGGTCGGTGTTGTTCAGCGCCTCCGGCGTGATCCGGCCCGAACCCGGGCACTTCCGCACCAGCACGTGCGGCGAGCCGTCATAATGCTCGATCAGGGCAGAACAGATCTCCCGCACCGTCGGGCGGCCCGGCAGATCGTCGAGGAACAGCGGCACCGAAACCAGCATTCCCTGCCGGTAATGCCCGACCGAGGGGAGAAACAACGGCCGCCGGCTTAGCCCCGAATACTGCCGGATTTCCGGCACGTGCTTGTGGTTCAGCGAAAGCGCATAGGCCTCGAAGGCCGGGCCGCCCTCGCTCTCATGCGCGGCGATCATCCCCTTGCCGCCGCCCGAATAGCCCGAAATCCCATGGATCGTCACGGCGAAATCGGCCGGCAGAATCCCCGCATCCACCAGCGGGCGCAGCAGCGCGACCGCGCCGGTCGCGTAGCAGCCCGGATTGCTCACCCGCGGCGCCCGCGCGATGGCCTCGGCCTGACCCGGCCCGAGCTCGGGAAACCCATAGACCCAGCCGGGCGAGACGCGGTGCGCGGAACTGGCGTCCAGCAGCCTCGGCGCCCGCGATCCCAGCCCCTCCACCAGCGCCGCCGCCTCGCGCGCCGCCTCGTCCGGCAGGCAGAGCACCACGAGATCGACCGATTCCATCATCTCCCGGCGCGCCCTGGGGTCCTTGCGCGATGCCTCCGGCAGGCTTCTCACCGCGATGCCGTCCAGCGCCCGCAGCCGCCCGCGAATGCCCAGCCCCGTGGTTCCCGCCTCGCCGTCGATAAACACCGTCTTGGTCATCGCATTTCTCCTGGCCCATGCTGGCACCAATTCGCCGCTCGTGCTAGGCGGGCGCAACCAATAGCCCGGAGATGCATCGATGTCGGAAACGCAGACCGCACCGCTCACCCTCAATATCCAGTACACGAAGGACCTCTCCTTCGAGGTGCCGAACGCTCCCGCCATCTATACCGTGCTGCGCCAGCCGCCAACCGTGAACATCAACCTCGATGTTCAGGTGCGCCGCCTGCAGGAAGACCAGCATATCTACGAGGTGACGCTCGCCACCCGCGCCGAGGCCACCATCCCGCAGCCCGCCGGCAATGGCAGCGGCGAGACCGCCGCCGAGGGCGGCGCCACCATGAACGTGTTCATCGCCGAGCTTGCCTATGCGGGCATCTTCACCCTCGAAGGCATCCCCGACAACCAGGTCGAGCCGGTGCTGCTGGTCGAATGCCCGCGCCTGCTGTTCCCCTTCGCCCGCAACATCCTTGCCGATGTCACCCGCGATGGCGGCTTCCCGCCGGTCATGCTCGGCCCGGTGGATTTCGTCGGCCTCTGGCAGTCCCGCCGCCAGCAGATGGACGACACCACCGCCAACGCCTGAGCCATCCTTGATAACCGGGCTCGCCCTCGTCAGGCGAGTCCCACCAGGGCGCGGGCGAATTCCTGCGGGTCGAACGGCCTGAGGTCCCCCGCCTTCTCGCCCACTCCCACCGCGTGGATCGGCAGGTCGAACATGTTGGCGAGCGCGACGACGATGCCCCCCCGGGCGCTGCCGTCGAGCTTGGTGACGATCAGCCCGGTCACCTCCACCATGTCCCGGAACAGGCTGACCTGGTTGATGGCGTTCTGCCCGGTGGTGGCATCCAGCGTCAGCAGCACCGCGTGCGGCGCCGTCTCGTCCCGCTTGCGCAGCACGCGGATGATCTTCTGCAGCTCCTCCATCAGCGCCGTCTTGTTGTGCAGCCGCCCGGCGGTGTCGATCATCAGCACATCCGCCTGCTCGGCCTGGGCGCGGACCAGCGCGTCGAAAGCCAGCCCCGCGGCATCCGCGCCATCCGGCCCGGTGATCACCGGCGCCCCGGCCCGCTCGCCCCAGACCTGCAACTGCTCCACCGCCGCGGCGCGGAAGGTGTCGGCGGCGACCAGGATGGAATGCAGCCCCTGGGCACGATAGGCCTCGGCGAGCTTGCCGATGGTGGTGGTCTTGCCGGTGCCGTTCACCCCCACCATCAGGATGACGAAGGGTTTTTCCCCGCTCACCTCCAGCGGCACCGCCGAGGGTTCGAGGATTTTCTCGATCTCGCGGGCGAGGGCGGTGCGAATCTCCTCATCCGTCACCTCGCGCCCGAAGCGCGAGCTGCGGAGGGTATCGACGATGGTGGTCGCCACATGCGGACCGAGATCGGCGGCGACCAGCAGCTCCTCCAGCTCCTCCAGCGCCGCCTCGTCCAGCACCCGCTTGGCGAAGGCGCCGGTGATGCCGCCGGTGAGCTTCTGCGTGCTCCGCTGCAGGCCGGACTTCAGCCGGCTGAAAAACCCTCCCAGCGCCATGTCAGGCCGGCTCTGCGATCAGGCCGCGCGCATCCGCCCCGATGGCGCGGGCGGCGAGGAGCATGCCGGGCGGCACGGGGGCGGTGAACCGGACGGGAGAGAAATCCTCGGCATGGCCGCCGCCCTCGGTTTCGCTGAGCACCTGCAATGCCTGCCCGGTCCGCGCCTCGAACCGCCGCGCCGCCGCCGCCGCGCCCGCCTTGCGCAGCAGCGCCGCCCGCTCGCGCCGCAGCGCCGCCGGCAGTTGCGGCATTCTCGCCGCCGGGGTGCCGCGCCGGGCGCTGTAGGGAAACACGTGCAGGAAATCGAGCCCCGCCTCATCGATCAGGGCGCGGCTCTCCCCGAACATTTCCTCCGTCTCGGTCGGGAAGCCGGCGATCAGATCGGCGCCCAGCGCGACCCCGGGGCGCAGGGCGCGGGCGCGCCCGGCGGCCTCGATCACCTGGGCGCGGGAATGGCGGCGCTTCATCCGCTTCAGGATCATGTCCGAGCCCGACTGCACGGAGAGGTGCAGATGCGGCATCAGGCGCGGCTCCTCGGCCAGGGCCCGCCAGAGATCGTCGTCGATCTCCGCCGGATCGATGGAGGAAAGCCGCAGGCGCGGCAGCTCCGGCACGGCGGCGAGCAGCCGCCGCACCATCTGCCCCAGCCTCGGCGCCCCCGGCAGATCGGCGCCGTAGCTGGTGAGATCGACGCCGGTCAGCACCACCTCATGATACCCCGCCGCCGCCAGCCGGCGCACCTGCCCGGCGATCGCGCCGATGGGGATGGAGCGGCTCGGTCCGCGCCCGAAGGGGATGACGCAGAAGGTGCAGCGATGATCGCAGCCCTGCTGGACCTCGATGAAGGCGCGCGCCCGGCTGCCGAACCCGTCGATCAGGTGGGAGGCGGTCTGCCGCACCGCCATGATGTCGGAAACCCGCATCGGCTCCTGGCTCCGCCAGGATTCCGGCTCCATCTTGTCGGCATTGCCGAGAACCCGGGCGACGCCGGGCAGCGCCGCCCAGCCATGCGGGTCGATCTGCGCCGCGCAGCCGGTGACGATGATCTCCGCCATCGGATCGGCCCGGTGCGCCCGCCGCACCGCCTGCCGGGCCTGCCGCTCCGCCTCGGCGGTGACCGCGCATGTATTCACGATCACGGCGCGGCCGAGCCCCGCCGCCTCGGCATGGCTGCGCATCACCTCGCTCTCGAAGGCGTTGAGGCGGCAGCCGAAGGTCAGCACATCGATGCTCATGCCGGGATCAGCTCCTCGCTCAGCACGCCGCTGAACACGGTGGCCACCGGCCCTTCCATCAGCACGTGCCCGTCCGGCTCGCGCCAGGTGATGCGCAGCGTGCCGCCATCCATCACCACATGGGCGCTGCGCGCGGCGAGGCCGCGGCGATGCGCGTTCACCAGCGCCGCGCAGGCGCCGGAGCCGCAGGCCAGCGTCACCCCCGCCCCGCGCTCCCAGACCCGCAGGCGGATCTGCATCGGGGAAATCACCTGGGCGAAGCCGATATTCGCCCGGTCGGGGAAAATCCGCGAGCGTTCCAGCACCGGGCCGATCGCCTCGATGGGCAGATGCGCGAGGTCGTTCACGAAGAAGGTGGCGTGCGGATTGCCCATCGAGCAGGCGGCCGGCGCCTCCACCGGCCCCAGCGCCAGCCGCAGCCGCAGCGTGTCCACCGGCTCGGCGAGCGGCACCTGGTCCCATTCGAGGCCGGGAATTCCCATATCGACCTCGACCAGCCCGGGCCCGACGATGCTCGCCGGCAGCACGGCGGAACTGGTGCGGATGATGAGGTTCCGCTCCCCGCTATCCTCGGCCAGCAGGGCGGCGACGCAGCGCGTGGCATTGCCGCAGGCCGCCGCCTCGCTGCCATCGGCGTTCAGGATGCGCATGAAGGCGTCGTATTCGGGGTCGGACTCGATCAGGATGATCTGATCGCAGCCGACGCCGCGCCGGCGGTCGGCGATCTGCCGCGCCTGCTCCGGCGCCAGGACGAGCTTCTGTCCGCGCGTATCCAGCACGACGAAATCATTGCCCGCGCCGTGCATCTTCACAAAAGCAAGCCGATCCTGGATCATGATGGCCCCTTATGGCGCGGGCCCGCGCGGCGGGCAATCGTCACGGCGGTGCCGTCTTGCCGGGAAATTTGCACCATTCCGCGCCGGGGCAGCGCCAGCATTCCGGCCGCCGCGCCTTGCAGATGTAGCGCCCGTGCATGATCAGCCAGTGATGGGCGGGGCGCAGCATGGCGGCGGGAATGCGCGAAACCAGCGCATCCTCCACCGCGCGCGGGGTGGCGCCGGGCGCCAGCCCGGTGCGGTTGCCGAGGCGGAATATATGCGTGTCCACCGCCATGGTGGCATGGCCGAACACCACGTTCAGCACCACGTTGGCGGTCTTGCGGCCCACGCCGGGCAGCGCCTCCAGGCTCGCGCGGTCGTTCGGCACCTCGCCCCCGTGCCGCTCGACCAGTTGCCGCGCCAGCGCCGCGACATGGCGCGACTTGGTCTGCCAGAACCCGATGGAACGGATATGGGGCGCGATGCCCTCGGCCCCCAGCGCCGCCATCGAGGCCGGATCGGGCGCGGCGGCGAACAAGGCCGGGGTGGCGCGGTTCACCGCCGCATCGGTGGTCTGGGCGGACAGCACCACCGCCACCAGCAGGCTGAAGGCGTCGCTGTAATGCAGCTCGGTCCTGAGTTCCTCGGCGCCGAGGCTGATCGCGCGCAGGAATTTCTCCACCTCGGTCCGCGTCATGAGCTTGGGTTTCGCCGTCATGAGGGCTCTGTGCCGCCAGGCCGCGCCTTCGGCAAGCCCGCTTGCAGATAATGCTTGCACCCGAACGAAATCGTCCGAAATGTGAGCCATGGCCGAAGCGGTTTCCCCACCGGTGTTCGAGGCCATCCTCAGGCCGCATCGCAGCCTCTCCCGGCGCGGCGTGTGGGTGGTGATCGCGCTGATGCTCGGCGGCTCCGCCTGGGTGAGCAGCCTGATGTTCCTGCTCGGCGCCCTGCCGGTCATCGGCTTCAACGTGGCCGAGATGGGGCTCGCCATCTATCTGTTCCGGCTGAACATCCGCGCCGCCCGCGCCAGCGAGATCATCCTGCTCACCGAGAGCGCGCTGACCGTCAGCCGCACCGACCTGAAGGGCCGCCGCCGCGAAGTCTCCTTCGAGCCCTATTTCCTGAGCGCGACGCTGGAGGAAAGGCGCGGCAGCGTTCCGGTCCTGGCGCTGACCGGGCGCGGCGTCCGCCACGTGATCGGCGCCTCGCTGGGCGATGCGGAGAAGCGCGATCTGGCCCAGGCGCTCGCCGCCGCCCTGCGCCGCTGGCGCACCCCGCGTTTCGACAATCCGCAACTCCGCGATTGAACGGGAATTCTCATGCAGGATGAACCGCTGGACTGCCTGATCATCGGCGGCGGCCCCGCCGGGCTGACGGCGGCGATCTATCTCGCCCGCTTCCGCCGCCGGTTCGAGCTGCTGGATGGCGGCGCCAGCCGCGCCGCCTGCATCCCCCGCTCCCACAACCATGCCGGCTTCCCGGACGGCATACGCGGGCCGGAGCTTCTGGAGCGGATGGCGGCGCAGGCGCGGCGCTACGGCGCGCGCATCGGGCGCGGCACCGTCGCCAGCCTCTCGCGCGGTCCGGATGGCGGCTTCACGGCGATGGCCGGAGACCGGCGGATCGAGGCCAGGACCATCCTGCTCGCCACCGGCGTCATCGACCGCGAGCCCGAGTTGCCGGACGTGCCCGACGCGGTGCGCCGCGGCCTGGTGCGCTACTGCCCGATCTGCGACGGCTACGAGATCACCGGCCAGAAGATCGGCGTGCTCGGGCGCGGCAGCGGCGGGCTGCAGGAGGCGATCTTCATGAAGACCTATACCGACGATATCACCCTGCTCTCCCTCGGCCAGCCGATGAAGCTTTCGGAACAGGAGCGGGAGCAGGCGAGGGATGCCCGCATCGCGCTGGTGGAGGAGCCCATCGGCTCCATCCTGGTCGAGAACGGGCGCATCCGCTCGCTCACCCTGCGGAGCGGCGCCTGCCACAGCTTCGATGCGCTCTATTCCTGCCTCGGCATGGAGGCGCGCTCCGGCCTCGCGGCGGGGCTGGGCACCCGGCTGGACGCCAGCGGATGCGTCGTCACCGACAGGCACCAGCGCAGCTCGACGCCGGGGCTGCTCGCCGCCGGCGACATCGCCCAGAGCCTGGATCAGATCAGCGTGGCGATGGGACAGGCCGCCATCGCGGCCACCACCATCCACAACATGCTGCGCGGCCATCCGGTTCCGGAGGAAAACTGATTCCGCCTTGACCTTCCCATGGGGGAATTTCCACTTCCTGGCGGTCACCCACCGGGAGAGAAGCATGCCGCCCCACTGGCTCTACTGGCTGTCCGTCGCCTCGCTGTGCCTCGCCGCCCTTTCGGCCATCCTCATCATCGCCGATCTCGCCCGCCATCCGCAGAAGATGGCGGTGATGAACTTCGTCTGGCCGATCACGGCGCTCTATTTCGGCCCCGTCGCCCTCTGGGCCTACCGGGCGATGGGGCGCCCGGGCGGCGGGCATAACGAGAAGCCGTTTTGGCAGACCACCTTCGTCGGCGCCACCCATTGCGGCGCCGGCTGCACATTGGGAGACATCATCGCCGAGTTCTTCGTCTTCTATGCCGGCATCGTCATCGGCTCGGCCTTCGGCGCCGAGCTGATCTGCGACTACATCCTCGCCTTCGCCCTCGGCATCGCCTTCCAGTATTTCTCCATCGTGCCGATGCGCGGCCTCAAGCCGCTGCAGGGCGTCGTCGCGGCGGTGAAGGCCGATACGCTCTCGCTCACCGCCTTCGAGATCGGCCTCTTCGCCTGGATGGCGCTGATGCGCTTCGTGTTCTTCCATCCGCCCCTGCACCCGAACAGTCCGGTCTTCTGGTTCATGATGCAGATCGGCATGATCATCGGCTTCGGCACCACCTTCCCGATGAACTGGTGGCTGGTGAAGTCGGGCGTCAAGGAAGCGATGTAACGGCTTCGGGACATGCGTTGAAATCACGCCGCCGCGACAGATTTGAATCACGCGTCAGATCAAGGAGATCCTCTCATGCGTTCACTGAACCGCCTTCTCATGGCCGCCGCCGCCACCGCCCTGCTCAGCGGCCCGGCGCTCGCGCAGCAATCCCAGCCGGGAAGCACCGGCCCCGCCCCGGCGGCATCCATGCCGCCCACATCCGGCTCGGCAATGAAAGGGTCGAGCGAGAACCAGGGCGGGAAAGGGCAGGGGCCGGCAATGGCGCTCTCGCACAACGCCGCCGACATGGAATTCATGCGGGACATGAAGACGATGCAGAAGCAGATGTCCGAGGTGCAGATGACCGGCAACCCGGACCAGGACTTCGTCTCGATGATGATCCCGCATCACCAGGGCGCCATCAACATGGCCCGGGTGGAGCTGAAATACGGCAAGTCCCGCTATCTCAAGAAGATGGCGAAGAAGATCATCTCCTCGCAGACGCGCGAGATCAAGAAGATGAGCAAGTGGCAGAGCCGGCACCCGAGCTGAGCCCCGTCAGCCTGCCCGCCGGGTTCCGGCCCCCGCCGAAACCCGGTATGCAGCCCTCATGAACATCGCGAACAGCATCACGGTCAGCCCCGCCACCCGCCGCGCGGTGGTCGATCTCGGCTCCAACTCGGTGCGCCTGGTGGTGTTCGAGGGCCAGTCCCGCAACCCGGTGCACATCTTCAACGAGAAGGCGGTGCTGCGTCTCGCCAAGGGGCTGATCAGGACCAACAAGCTCGACCGCGCGGCGATGGACGAGGCGGAGGTGGTGCTGCACCGCTACGCCGCCATCGTGAAAGCCATGGACGCGCACCCGTTCGAGGCTCTGGCCACCTCGGCGGTGCGGGATGCCGAGAACGGCCCGGATTTCGTCCGCCGGCTGCGCAAGCGCATCCCGGAACTGACGATCAACGTGCTCACCGGCGAGGAGGAGGCGCGGCTTTCCGCCGAGGGCGTGCTCTGCGGCATCCCCGCCGCCGACGGCATCCTCGCCGATCTGGGCGGCGGCTCGCTCGAGGTGGTGCGGCTCTCGGCGGGCGTGATCGGCCCCGCCGCGACCATGCCGGTCGGCGTCATCCGCCTGGCCGACCGCGCCGGAGACGACCCGTCGCGGGCGCGCGCCATCGTCGATGAGGAGCTGGCCAGGGTGCCCTTCCTGGCCGATGGCGCCGGGGGCGATCTCTATCTCTCCGGCGGCGCCTTCCGCGCCCTCGCCCGCATCCATATCGTCCAGACCGGCTATCCGCTGGCGATGGTGCATCACTACACGATCGGGCGGGACGAGGCGCGCGACCTCTCCGGCGTGATCGGCGAGGCGAGCCGCAGGCTGATCGAGCGGATGCCGGGGGTGGCGCGCAAGCGGATCGACGATCTGCCCTACGCCGCGGTGATCCTGCGCCGCCTGCTGCGGGCGACCGGCGCGGAGCGGGTGGTGTTCAGCGCCAATGGCTTGCGCGAGGGCTGGTTCCTGCGGCAACTGCCCGAGGCGATGCGCGATCAGGACCCGCTGGTCGCCGCCGGGCGGGACCTGACCATCGGGCTGCTCCGCGATCCCGGCCTGCCGGACGCGCTGATCGAGTGGACGGCGCCGCTGTTTCCGAACGAGACGGCGGCGCAGCGCCGGCTGCGCGTCGCCGCCTGCTGGTTCTCCGATATCGGCAGCCTGGAGCATCCGGAATACCGCGCCGAGCAGGCCTTCCTGCGGGTGCTGCGGCAGACCGGGGTGGGGCTCGATCACCATGCCCGCGCCTTTCTCGCCCTCACCCTGGCGCTGCGCTACGAGGCGCCAATCGACGCTCCCTTCCTCGCCCCCGCGCGCCTGCTGCTCGACATGGCGGCGGCGCGGCGGGCGGAGATGGTGGGGGTCGCGCTGCGCCTCGCCTACACGCTCTCGGGCGCCACGCCGCAGCTGCTCGGCCGCGCCAGCATCGCGCTGGAGCCGGGCAAGGTGGTGCTGCGCCTGCAGGAAGCAGGCGGGGTCTTCGCGGGGGACGCGGTGGCGAGACGGCTGAGCCGCCTCGCCAGCATGTTCAACCTGGAAGGCGAGATGCGCCCGGCCTAGGCCGCCTGCTTGATCAGGCGCAGGCCCTGCTTGTTCATCAGCTCGCGATAGGCACCGCCGCGGCGTTCGAGATCGGCCGGCCTGCCTTCCTCGACGATCCGCCCCGCATCCATCACCACGATCCGGTCGAAGTCGCGCAGGGTGGACAGCCGGTGCGCGACCGCGATGACGGTGCGGCCATGGGCCAGCCGGTTCAGCGCCTCCTGCACCGCCTGCTCGGATTCGGAATCGAGGGCGGAGGTCGCCTCGTCCAGCAGCAGGATCGGGGCGTCGCGCAGGAAGGCCCGGGCGATGGCGAGGCGCTGGCGCTGGCCGCCGGAAAGCTTCAGCCCCCGCTCGCCCACCAGCGTGTCATAGCCCTGGGGCAGCTTGCGGATGAACTCGTCCGCCTCCGCCGCCTCCGCCGCCGCCCGCACCTCCTCGTCGGTGGCGCCGGGGCGGCCGTAGCGGATATTCTCCAGCACCGAGCGCTGGAACAGCTGCACGTCCTGTGAAACCACCGATATGGCCGAGGTGAGGCTGAGCTGGGTGAGATCGCCCACCGGCTCGCCGTCGATCAGTACCTGGCCCTCCTGCACGTCGAACAGGCGCTGCAGCAGGCCGAGCACGGTGGATTTGCCGGAGCCCGAGCGCCCGACCAGCCCCACCCGCTCTCCGGGCGCGATCTGCAGCGAGAAGTCCCGCAGCACCACCGGACTGTCCGGATAGTTGAAATTGACACGGGAGAAGCTGACAGCGCCCTTCGGCGACTTCAGCACCCGCGAGGCAGGGGTGTCCGGCATGTCGTGCGGCACCAGCAGGGCGTTGAGCGCGTCCGTCAGCCGGGCGTAATCCTGCACCATCTCGACCAGCGCCACCGCCAGGTCGCGCGTGCCGTGCAGCACGGTGAAGCCCAGCGTGGTCACCAGCACCACGTCGCCCGGCGTCGCCTGGCCATGCTCCCAGCGCAGCAGCGTCCAGGCGAGCAGGCAGGCGGTCAGCAGCGCCGTCACCCCCGCATGCAGCATGCGCAGCTTTTCGAGATAGCGCAGGCTCTGCCGACGCGCCGTCATCTCCCGCCGCACATCGCCGGCGAAGCGGCGCCGCTCGCGCCGGATGGCGCCGAAGGCCCGCACCACGTTCACGTTGTTGATGATATCGACCAGCTCGCCATCCACGGCGGCGGCGGCGCTGGCGTAATTCTGATGGAGCGGCCGCCCGGCGCGGGCGAGCCATGCCAGCACCGCGCCCAGCGTCAGCGCCACGCCCACCAGGGCCAGGCTCATGAGCGGATCGACGGTGCCGAGCATGATGATCGAGCCGGTCACCGCGAAAAGCGGCGGCAGCACGTTCCAGGTGGCCAGGCTCTCGATGCGGTAGACCGCATTGCCGGTGGCGGAAATCCGCCCCGCCATCATGCCGGGGCGCCGTTCGGAGAAATAGGCCGGCGCGTGGCCGAGCATGTGGTTGAACAGCTTGCGCCGGATGTCGCCGGTGACGGCGACGAAGCTGCGCGAGGCCACCCATCCGCCGATGCGCCACATCGCGTTGTCCAGCGCGATCAGCCCGGCGAGGAAGCCGAAGGCGATCCAGAGCGAGGATTTCTCGTCATGCGCCAGCACGTCCACCAGATTCTTCACCGCGTACTGGGTGCCGACCGAGCAGACGACCGCCGTGAGCACGGATAACAGAATTATAATGTGCGAAATCTTCCGCCGCTTGATGACGGCGAAGATGAAGGCCAGCGGCCGTCCGTTAAACACATCGTTTTGCATGGTTCGCAGCGCTTTCGGAGAGGGAGCAATTTCTGACATCCTGGTAATTTCCGGTTGGAAACTTCCCGCATGCCGTCTTTGACCGTGGACAATACGCTCAAATGCGGCGGTATTTGGGCAGTCCCTGCCTAATCTTGGCCACATCACCCGCATTGAAAGAAGCGATTGAGAAAATCTCAGGAGTTTAAAAATGCGTATTGCTCAGATCGCGCCGTTATCCGAAGCCGTGCCGCCGAAGCTTTACGGCGGGACCGAGCGCGTCGTCTCCTTCCTCACCGAGGAACTCGTCGCCATGGGTCACGACGTGACCCTGTTCGCGAGCGGCGATTCCGTCACCCGCGCCAAGCTGGAGGCGGTATGGCCGCGCGCCCTGCGGCTCGATTCGACGATGCGCGACTTCATCGCCCCGCACATGCTGCTGATGGAGAGGGTGCGGCAGATGGCGCATGAGTTCGACATCCTGCATTTCCACATGGATTACTGGCCGGCATCCCTCTTCAGCCGCCAGTCCGTCCCCTTCGTCACCACCCTGCACGGCCGGCTCGACCTGCCGGAGCTGAAGCCGGTCTATGCCGGCCTGCCGGCGATGGACGTGATCTCGATCTCCGATTCCCAGCGCACCCCGCTGCCGGAGGCGAATTTCATCGGCACCGTCCATCACGGCCTGCCGGAATACCTGCTCACCCCGCAGGCGGTGAAGCCCTTCTATCTCGCCTTTCTCGGCCGCATCTCGCCGGAGAAACGGCCCGACCGCGCGATCAACATCGCCCGCCGCGCCGGCATTCCGCTCAAGCTCGCCGCCAAGGTGGACCGCGTCGACGACGAATATTTCGCCGAGAAGATCCAGCCCCTGCTCGGGCCGGACGCCACGCTGATCGGCGAGATCGGCGACCGCGCGAAGCCCGATTTCCTCTCCGGCGCCCATGCGCTGCTGATGCCGATCGACTGGCCGGAGCCCTTCGGCCTGGTCATGATCGAGGCGATGGCCTGCGGCACGCCGGTGATCGCCTTCAACCACGGCTCCGTCCCCGAGATCATCGATGACGGCGTCACCGGCTTCATCGTCGAGAGCGAGGACGAGGCGGTGGCGGCATTGGCGCGGATCGGCGGGCTGGACCGCGCCCGCATCCGCCGGGTGTTCGAGGAGCGGTTCAGCGCCCGCCGGATGGCGCGGGATTATCTGGAGGTTTATGAGAGCCTGATGGTGCATCAGCGGAAGGGGCTCCGCCTCGTCGTCTAGCGGCGGCCCGCCCCCTGATGCCGCAGCCGGCCGCGCATGGCATGAGGGGGCATGGAGCTGAAGACCGAGCCGGCGGCGCGTCCCGCCTTCTCCCTGCGCGGGCGCCTGCTGGCGCTCTGGCTGATGTCGCTCTTCGCCTTCCTCGTCGTCGGCGCGCTGATCATCGGCCTCTACCGCCAGTCGGCGGCGGCCAGCCTGGCGCGGGACCGGGGAGAGACGGCGCGCGCCTGCGAGGCGATCACCCTGCACTATAATTTCTACACCGCCGGCATGGCCAGCCCGCCGGCGGCCCTGGACGATCCCGGCTTCGCCGCGGCGCTGCGGGCGGTGGTGGCGCTGGGGCTGCGCCGCTTTCCCGGTGTCGAGGGCGCCATCCTGCAGACCAATCCTGCCCTGGGCGGCCCCATCCTCGCCGGGGCGCCGCCCGCCGTCTTGCGCGGGGCGGCTCTCGATGCGGGGCAGGACGCGGTGGCGGCCGAGCATCTGATCATCCGCGAAACCGGCGGCGGCGGCACGGTGCTGGCCGCCTGCCCGCTTTCGGGGACGATGAGCGATCTGGCCGCCGTCACCTACATGCGGGTGCCGAGCTTCGGCACCGTGTTCTCCCGGCAGGCCTTGGCCGGGCTCGCGGTGCTGTTCGCCACGCTGCTCGCCTCGGCCTGGTTTCTCGCCCGCCTCGTGCTGGGATTTTCCCGGCGGCTGCGGGCGGTGGAGGCGGCGCTGGCGACCCCTGGAGGGGAGGGCCTGCCCGAACTGCCGCCCACCGGAGAGCGCGAGCTGGACCGGCTGATCGCCGCCCTGAACGGCGCCACCGGCAGGCTCAAGGCCGCCCAGGCGCGCATGGCGCAGGCGGAGAAGCTGGCGGCGCTAGGCCGCATGGCCGCCGGCCTCGCCCATGAAATCCGCAATCCGCTTGGCGCCATCCGCCTGCGCGCGGAGGGAGCGCTGGAAGCCGACGACCGGCGCCGGCAGGCGGCGCTCGGCACCGTGCTGGCGGAGGTGGCGCGGCTCGAATCCCTCACCAGCAAGCTGCTGAGCTTCGCCGCCTCGCCCGCGCCGCGCGCCGAGCCATGCGCGGTGGATGAAATCATCGCCCAGGCGATCGAGCCGCTGCGCGATCTTGCCGCCGCCAGATCGGTCGCCATCATCGCCGGCCCCGCCCCCTTCACCGCGAGGCTGGACCGGGTGCTGACCGCGCGCGCGCTGGAAAACCTGGCGCGCAACGCGGTGGAGGCCTGCGGCGCGGGCGACCGGGTGGAGGTGGCCGCGCGCCAGGAGGAGGGAATGACGATCCTTTCCGTCACCGATACCGGCCCCGGCGTGCCGCCCTCGATGGGCGACATATTCGAGCCGTTCGTCACCGGCCGCCCCGACGGCACCGGGCTCGGCCTCGCCATCGCGCGGGACATGATCCGCGCCCAGGGCGGGAGGATCGACCTGCTGCCCGCGCCGGGGCGGGGCGCTGGCCGGCGGGGAGCCGCCTTCCGCATCACCCTCCCGGATGCCGGGTGATGGCGAAAATCTTCGTCATCGACGACGATGCCGGTTTCCGCGACAGCCTCGCGGAGGCCATCGCCGATTTCGGCCACGAGCCCATCGCCTTCGGGCGCGCCGCCCCGGCCCTGGAAGCGCTGGAACGGGCGGCGCCCGATCTCGCCTTCCTCGACCTGCGCATGCCGGAACTAGACGGGATCGAGGCGCTGCGCCGCATCCGCGCCATCGCGCCCTCCCTGCCGGTGGTGGTGCTTACCGCCTTCGCCACCGGGGAGAACACCATCGCCGCGATGCGCCTCGGCGCCTTCGATCATCTCACCAAGCCGGTGGGGCGGGCGGCGCTCAGCCAGTTGCTGGACCGCATCCTCGCCCGCCCCGCCGCCGCCGCGCCGGCGGCCGAGCCCGCCCAGCCCGGCGAGATCATCGGCGCCAGCCCCGCCATCCGCGAGGTGCAGAAGCGCATCGGCATGGCGGCGGCCTCGGATTCCACCGTGCTCATCCTGGGCGAGACCGGCAGCGGCAAGGAACTGGTCGCCCGCGCCATCCACCGCTTCAGCGACCGCGCCGCCTCCCCCTTCGTCGCGGTGAATTGCGCCGCCATCCCCGGCGACCTTCTGGAAAGCGAGCTGTTCGGCCATGAAAAGGGCGCCTTCACCGGCGCCGCCGCCGCCCGGCGCGGCCGCTTCCGCGAGGCGGATCGCGGCACCCTG
>DASTAF010000058.1:0-4168 GCA_035713005.1 Acetobacteraceae bacterium | reverse complement strand
CTCGATGCGCTGTCGGCGATTGATGCCATTCAGGAAAATGAGGATCTGGTTCCCGCCGGTGCTGCCGGAGCTCCTGTTCTTCATGTTCTGGCCGGCCGGTTGATGGCTCTGGATTTGCCAGGTCTGGCCGCGCCGGTGCTGAAGGATCTCATCAGCCGGGCTGATACGGGGACCAGCCGGGCCAAGCTCGGCCTCGCGCTTGCGCAGGTTGACATGGAGGCGGGCAGTATAGGCGGAGCCGCCGAAGCTCTTGCCGATACCAATGCGCCCGGTCTTCCGGGCGCGCTTGTCGCGCGAAGGCACGTCGTTGAGGCGGAAATCCGCGCCCAGGGGGGGCATGTACCGCTAGCCTTGGCCTCATTGAAAAAAAGTGACGATACCGATGCAATGAAACTCGAATCGCGGCTCGAACTGGAGCGGCACCAATGGCACCCGGCGGAATCCACCCTGGAAAAGCTGGCCGCCGCGACCATTCCCGCATCCGGGCGGCTGACCCGGCGGGAAGCCCATCTCGTGGCGCAACTAGCCGGAGCCGCTTCCGAAGCGAACGACGCGCCGGAACTCGCGGCCTTGCGCGCCCAGTACAAAGGCCGGTTCCCACCTGGGCAGGATGCCGATCTGTTCGCGACGATCACCATGCCGCCCCTGGATTCCGGGGCCGGCCTGTCCTCCGCGCTGAAGCAGATCGCGGCGATCGAGCGGCTTGGCGCAGGCCTGTCTGATCCAGCGTCGGAGCCCTCGTCCAAAGCCGCCGGTCAGTAACAAGCGGCTGGTTCGGACTTTTGACTAATCCATTGGGCCGACATGCAAAATTTCATGATTCATGACCAGGGAAATCTCTTGCGCTGAAAGGCCGGTTAATCCATAACCCGCCGCCTTGGCCCCACGGGGATACGGCACGGTGTCGTATCTCACAGGCTGTCACTGGTTGAGGGGGTTCGCGATGAACGCACTTGCCCGACTGGGGATGGTCTCGGAGACTCCGAGCGAAAACCAGACAATGGCTTTCTCTTCCGCGATCGAGGCTGGCAACGAGGCCGGCGCAGATCGCAGCGCCGCTGAACATAGTCCAGCCAAGGACTATTTCATCGAGCGTGATGGCGTTCGTTTCGCTGGCATGCATTTGCTGGTCGATCTGTGGGGCGCGGAACGGCTTGATGATCCGTCGTTGATCGACGCAACGCTGCGCGAGGCGGCTCTGGCGGCGGGAGCCACGATCCTTCACAGCCATTTTCACCATTTTTCGCCCAATGGTGGGGTTTCGGGCGTCGTGGTGCTGGCGGAGAGCCATATCTCGATCCACACATGGCCCGAGCGCAATTACGCGGCGCTGGATATTTTCATGTGCGGAGCGTGCGATCCCTATCAGGCGATCCCGCTGCTCAAGCAGGCATTCGGGCCGGATAATGTGCAGGTGAGCGAACAGCGGCGCGGGCTCGTCGCCTAGCGCCTGATGACGGATGACGAGGCTGCCTGATCTTCACATCAGGCAGCCTTTCTTTTATCGGAATGACCATGGCAACCGATATTTGGCTGAATGAAACACTCTATGCGGAGTGGGGGCAGCGATTCAGGGTAACCCGCGAGCTTGCCCGCGTGCAAAGCCCGTTTCAGGACATCGCGATTTTTGACAGCGCTTCCCATGGCAGGGTGATGACGCTGGACGGCATCGTGCAGATCACCGAGGCGGATGAATTCGTCTATCAGGAGATGCTGGCCCATGTTCCGCTGCTTGCCCACGGGGCGGCCGGAAGCGTGCTGATCATCGGGGCAGGTGACGGAGGCGTGCTCCGGCGCGTGCTGATGCACAAGACCACGGAACGCGCGGTGATGGTCGAGATCGACGGTGAGGTGATCCGGCTCTCCCGCGAGTTCCTGCCCTCCATCGCCGGCGATGCCTGGAGCGATCCGCGTGCGGAAGTCATCGTCGGAGATGGCATCGACTATGTGAAGAAGGCGCCGGACGCCTCCTTCGACGTCATCATCGTCGACTCGACCGACCCGATCGGAGTCGGCGAAGTGCTGTTCACGGACGACTTCTACCGCAACTGCGCGCGAATCCTGACCGAACGCGGCGTTATCGTGAACCAGTGCGGCGTGCCGTTCATGCAGGCGGAGGAGCTGCGCGAGACCTCCATCCGGCGCGGCCGGTTCTTTCCCCACGTGACCGCCTATGTCGCCGCCGTGCCGACCTATGTGGGAGGGTTCATGACCCTGGGATGGGCCGGCAAGGATGCGGCCCTGACCGCCCTGCCGGCGGACAAGGTCGAGGCGCGGGCGCGGGAGGCAGGGATTCTCGGCAACACCCAATACTGGTCGCCTCAGATTCACGCGAGTTGCTTTCATCTGCCCCCCTATATCGCCAGGCATCTCCCCTGAGTTCCGATGATCGCCAGGCGCAACCTTGTCTTCATCGTTGCGGCTGTCATCGTCGGCTTGATTTCCATCGCCTTCGGGATCGGCGTTACGGTGGCGAGCAGCTGGTTCGCCAGGATGATCGCCGGACGCCCCTGGGTGCCGTTCATTCTCTCGCCCGCGGGGCTGGCGGGAATCGTTTTCCTTACGCGGAACATATTCCCCGGCGCGCAGGGTAGCGGGATCCCGCAATCCATGGCGGGGCTCCAGATGCAGGATGCGGGGGATGTGGACAGGGTGCTGTCCTGGCGAATCGCCATCGGCAAGATACTGCTCACCCTGCTGGGATTCCTCGTCGGCGCCTCGATCGGCAAGGAAGGGCCGATCGTGCAGATCGGCTGCAGCGTGATGAACAATCTCGGGCGGTTGGGGCTGGAGCGTTCGCATGGCTTGCAGCGCCTGCTGATCCTGGCCGGAGGGGCGGCGGGCATAACCTGCGCCTTCAATGCCCCGGTTGCCGGGATCGTCTTCGCGATTGAGGAAATGGCCCGGTCTTTCGACGAGCGCATCCTGCGCGGGTTGACCCTGGCGGCTTTCGTCAGCGGCGTCACCTTGTTCGCGGTGCTGGGCTATCACCCCTATTTCGGCCATTCCCGCAGCTTTCTGCCTTTCGGCTATGACTGGCTGGCGATTCCCGCCTGCGGATTACTGGGCGGCATCGCGGGTGGCGCATTCTCCCGGATCATCACCACACCCAGGCGCTTCCTGCCCGGAGCCATAGGCAATCTGGCGCTGAACCGGCCGGTGCTGTTCGCCGCCCTTTGCGGCCTGGTGCTGGCCTGCATCGGCGTCTTGTCCCAGGGAAAGGTGTACGATGCCAGTTATCCCGAGGCCTTCGCGGCGCTGCACGGATCCAGCCTGCCGCCCATCGGGTTCGGCCCGCTGAAATGGGCGGCGACGCTGGTTTCCTACCTGAGCGGCATTCCCGGCGGAATCTTCGCCCCTTCGCTGGCGGCCGGCGTCGGGTTCGGGTCTCTTCTGGTGCATATTTTTCCGCAACTGCCGCTGGGCGCCCTGGCGATGATCGGGATGGCGGGGTATTTTTCGGGCGTGGTGCAATCACCGCTGACCGCGACGATCATCGTGATTGAAATGACCAGCAATCCGGCGATGACGGTGCCGGTCGGGGCTGCCGCCTTCCTCGGCACGGCGGCATCACGCCTGATCTGCCCGCAGCCCGTGTATCACGCGCTGTCGACGCAGTTTCTTCGCGTGGTGGAGCAGAATTCCGAAAGTGCGGCGCCTAGCCCGGTTGTGACTGTCCCATAGCGAGGTATTTCTCGCGGCGCTTGCTCCTCAGGGCTGTGCCGTTCAGCGCCTTCAGAGGGGGCAGCGCCGCCGCGATCGCCTCACCCAGCGCATCGACCGCCGCCTCCGGCGCCCGGTGCGCACCGCCAAGCGGCTCGGGCACGATCCGGTCGATGATGCCGAGGCGCTTGAGATCCTGCGCGGTCAGCTTCATCGCCTCGGCCGCCTGGGCCGCCATGGCCTTGTCCTCCCATAATATCGCGGCGCAGCCTTCGGGAGAGATCACCGAGTACACAGCATGCTCCAGCATCAGCACCTGATCGGCCGCGCCGATGGCGATGGCGCCGCCCGAGCCGCCCTCGCCGATGACGCTGGCAACGATCGGCACCGGCGCCGCAAGGCATGCCTCGATCCCGCGCGCGATTGCCTCGGCCTGGCCGCGCGCCTCGGCATCGATGCCCGGATAGGCGCCGGAAGTGTCGATGAAGGTCAGCACGGGCAGGCC
>DASTAF010000057.1:0-3984 GCA_035713005.1 Acetobacteraceae bacterium | reverse complement strand
CAGCAACCGCAAGATCGGCAATCTGATCAACATGCTTCCCTCCGCGCGGCATGGCATGCTGGTGATCTCGGACGCGGACATGCACGTTCCCGCGTGGTATCTGCAAAAGGTGGCCGCCGCGCTGGCGCGCCCCGGCGCCGGAGTGGCGACCACCCTCTATACCGGCCTCGCCGGAAGCCCTGGCCTGCCGGCGCTTCTGGGTCGCGCCCAGATCAATCACGGCTTCCTGCCTGCCGCCGCCCTCGCCCGCTGGCTGGGGAGGCAGGATTGCCTGGGCGCCACCATGGCCCTCACCCGCGAAACGCTGGCCGAACTGGGCGGATTCGAGGCACTGGCCGATCATCTGGCCGATGACAACGTGCTGGGCCGCCTCGCCCGCCGGCAGGGGCGGAGCGTCGAGCTGGCTTCCGTCATCCCGGCGACCACTGTGCCGGAGGCGAGCTTTCCCGCGCTCTGGCGGCACGAGCTGCGCTGGGCACGCACCATCCGCGCTCTGGTGCCGGGCGCCTATTTCGGTGTCATCCTGCAGTTTCCGCTGTTCTGGGCTGTCCTATCCCTGCTGCTGAGCGGCTTCGCCCTCTGGGGCTGGGCCCTGCTGGGGCTTGCCGCCCTGATCCGCTGGGGGCTGGCCTGGAGGCTGGAGCGCCGGCTCCGTTTGGCCACACCAGCGGCAAGAATACTCGGTCCGTGGCTGTTCCTCTTGCGCGACCTGCTCTCCGCCGCGATATTCGCGGCAAGTTTCCGGGGCGACACGGTGGAGTGGCGCGGCCATGTGCTGCGCGCCGATCCCGGCCGCCCGCCAATGCCCGTCCGCCAGTCAAGGACCAGCCAGTGAGGACCAGCCTATGATGAAGACCCTGTTTCTGCAGCCCCCCTCATTCGATGGGTTCGATGGCGGCGCCGGCTCGCGCTACCAGGCCAAGCGCGAGATCAAATCCTTCTGGTATCCGACCTGGCTGGCCCAGCCCGCGGCCCTGGTGCCTGGCTCGAAGCTGATCGACGCGCCCCCGGCCCGGCTTTCCATGGCCGATGTCATGCCTCATGCGAAAGCCGCCGAGCTGGTGGTGATCCACACCTCCGTGCCGTCATTCGCCAATGACGCCAAGGTGGCGGAGCGGATCAAGGCGGAGAACCCCGGCGTGATGATCGGCATGATCGGCGCGAAAGTGGCGGTGCAGGCCAAGGAAAGCCTGGAAGCCGCCCCGGCGGTGGATTTCGTCGCCCGCAACGAGTTCGACTTCACCATCAAGGAGATCGCCGAGGGCCGCCCCTTCGCCGAGGTGGAAGGAATCTCCTTTCGCGGCGCCGATGGCGCGATCGTCCAGAACAAGGACCGCGCGATGCTGGAGGACATGGACCAGCTCCCCTTCGTCGCCGATGTCTACAAGCGCGACCTCCGCATCGAGGACTATTTCATCGGCTATCTGATGCACCCCTATGTCTCGCTCTATACCGGGCGCGGCTGCAAATCCCGCTGCACCTTCTGCCTCTGGCCGCAGACGGTGGGCGGGCACCGATACCGGGTGCGCAGCGTCGAGCACGTGATCGAGGAAGTAAAGCTCATCCAGAAATACTTCCCGCAGATGCGCGAGCTGTTCTTCGACGACGACACCTTCACCGACAACCTCCCTCGTGCCGAGGCCATCGCCCGCGAACTGGGCAGGCTGGGCGTCACCTGGTCCTGCAATGCCAAGGCGAATGTTCCACGGGAAACGCTGAAGGTCCTGCGCGATAATGGGCTGCGCCTGCTCCTGGTCGGCTATGAGAGCGGCAACCAGCAAATCCTGCACAACATCAAGAAGGGGATGCGGATCGAGGTGGCCAAGCGGTTCACCAAGGACTGCCACGAGTTGGGGATCAAGATCCACGGCACCTTCATCCTCGGCCTGCCCGGCGAAACCCAGGAGACAATCCGGGAGACCATCGAGTTCGCCAAGGAGATCAACCCGCACACCATCCAGGTCTCGCTGGCGGCGCCCTATCCGGGCACCTTCCTCTATAATCAAGCGGTGGAGAATGGCTGGCTTGATGCCGCGCATGCCGAGCTGATCGACGATCAAGGCATTCAGATCGCGCCGCTGCACTACCCGCATCTCAGCCACACCGAGATTTTCGACAGCGTGGAGACCTTCTACAGGAAGTTCTATTTCCGCGCCCCGAAGATCGCCGCCATCGTCAACGAGATGGTGCGCAGCCCGCAGATGATGAAACGCCGCTTGCGCGAGGGCGTGGAGTTCTTCCAGTTCCTGAAGGAACGCCACGCGGCTTAGGCATGATTTCACGCGGAGCGCTGCCCCGCACCCCGCTAAAGGCTGAACTTCCGGGGCCTTCCAGCGACGCTCCGCATCGCCGGAACCTTCCGGCCCCTCCGCCTTTAGAATCCATTAGTTTGAGTTTTACTCAGAGGCGACCAGCGGGAGCGTCCATTATTGGGGTCTGGGGCCTCAGGCCCCAGCCTTGGCGCTGATATCATGAGTGACGTTACCTTCTCCGCCGATGATTTCGGCTTGACGGAATCGGTCAACGAAGCGGTGGAGCGTGCGCATACGGAAGGCGTGCTGACCCAGGCGAGCCTGATGGTCGCCGCCCCCGCGGCGGCGGACGCTGTCGTGCGGGCGAAGCGCCTGCCGGATTTGAAACTGGGGCTGCATCTGGTGCTGGTGGACGGGGATTCGGTGCTCGGCCATGATCGCCTGCCTCATATCACCAAGCCAGGCGGCAGGTTCGGCCCGGGTCAGATCGGGCGCGGCTTCGCCTATTTCTTCTCTCCGGCGGCGCGGCGCGAGCTGGAATCGGAAATTCGCGCCCAGTTCCGGGCCTTCGTGGCCACCGGCCTGCCCCTGCATCACGCGGATGCGCACAAGCATATGCACATGCACCCGACGGTGGCGGAGCTGATGATCCGCATCGGCCGGGATTATGGCCTCACCCGCATCCGGGTGCCGGCGGAGCCGCCGCGCGTGCTGGCCGCCTGCGGCGAGAAGCCCGGCCCTGCCGCCCATGCGCTATACAACTGGTCCCGGGTGCTGCGCTTCATGGCCCGCAGCCAGGGCCTTGCCAGCCCCGATCATGTCTTCGGCATCCGCTGGAGCGGCCACATGACCGAGGCACGGGTGGGGCGCCTGCTCGATCATCTGCCGGCTGGATCGAGCGAAATCTACTTCCATCCGGCCGCCGCGCCGGACCCGGCCCTGCGCGAGCTGATGCCGGATTACCAGCACGTCGCCGAATTCGAGGCACTGCTCGCGTTGCGCAAACACCACATGCGCTGAGGCTGTGGCCGGTAGGAGCAGATTCCCGCGCCGCACCCGCCCGGTTTCATACAACCTCTAATTGTTAATACCTTAAACTTGTGTTACCGGAACTTACCGCGAACTAACCCTCATTAGGACATCGTTGGCTTCTGACGGCGGGGCGGTTCAGCGGATCACGTCTTGCCATACAGGAGCACGCATGTCGGGAACCGCCTCATCCACCACCACCGTCACGATCAACGGGGGGGGCGCCGGAAGCTTCTCCTTCCCGATGGACAGCAATGTCGCCCCGGCGGCGCAGCAGACCCTGACCAATGACATCAGCAACGTCATGACCGCCGGAAGTCCTTTCGCCACCGCGACGCTGAATGCTGTCAGCCTGGATGGAAACGGCGCCCCCACCGGCGGCATCCCGACGCTCGGCGGCAGCAACAGCAACAGTTCCTATCTCTATCTCAGCGGCGCCGTGACCAGCGGCGGCGCGGTGACGATCCCGGCCTACGACAGCAACACCAACGCGGGCTATGAAGGCATCATCGCCGCCTTCACCGGAGATGAGACGATCACCGGCGGCGGCGGGCCGAACACCTTCCTGGTCACCGGCGCCAACAGCAACGTCACCTACGATCCGCAGGGCGGCACCTTTAACGACTCGATCTTCGCCGGCGGCGGCAACAACAGCTTCACCCTGGACGGCACCAATTACGCCGTCATCGCCAACTCCGGAAAC
>DASTAF010000056.1:0-5034 GCA_035713005.1 Acetobacteraceae bacterium | reverse complement strand
CATCTGGAACAGGCGGTCGAGGCGCGGACCCGCGAGCGCGACCGGGTCTGGCAGGTCTCGCGCGACCTCATCGCCGTCGTCGACGGGGAAGGCGTGTTCCAGGCGGCGAATCCGGCCTGGACGCGCATCCTGGGCTGGCAGCCCGAGGAGGTGACGGGGCGCAATTTCCGCGCCTTCATCCATCCCGAGGACGACCTGCCGACCGTGGACGCGCTCGCGCATGCCACGCGGGACGTGCTGGCTGCCTTCGAGAATCGCTACCGCCACAAGGACGGCTCCTATCGCTGGTTCTCCTGGATGGCCACGCCGGAGGCCGGCCTCGTCTATGCGACGGGGCGCGACATCACCGAGCAGCGGCGCATTGAGGAACAGCTCCGGCAGTCGCAGAAGATGGAGGCGGTGGGGCAGCTCACCGGCGGCATCGCGCATGATTTCAACAACCTGCTCACCGGCATCTCCGGCAGCCTGGAGATGCTGCAGGCGCGCATCGCCCAGGGGCGGTTCAACACGGTCGAGAAGCATGTCGCCGCCGCCCAGGGGGCGGCCAGGCGAGCGGCCTCGCTCACCCACCGGCTGCTCGCCTTCTCGCGCCGCCAGACGCTCGATCCCCGGCCGAGCAACGTAAACGCCCTGATCGCGGACATGGCGGAGCTGATCCGCCGCACCATGGGGCCGGAGATCATCGTCGAAGCAGTCCAGGCTGCCGGGCTGTGGCGGACCATGTGCGACCCCAACCAGCTCGAGAACGCGCTGCTCAATCTCTGCATCAACGCGCGGGATGCCATGCCCGATGGTGGACGGCTGACCATCGAGACGGCGAACCGCCGGCTGGACGAGCGGGCGGCGCGGGAGCGCGATGTGCCGCCGGGCGAGTATATCTGCGTGTCCGTGACCGATACCGGCACCGGCATGACGCCGGACGTCATCGCCCGCGCCTTCGATCCGTTCTTCACCACCAAGCCGCTCGGCATGGGGACCGGCCTCGGGCTTTCGATGATCTACGGCTTCGCCCGCCAGTCGGGCGGGCAGGCGCGGATCTATTCGGAACTGGGCGAGGGCACCACGATCTGCATCTACCTCCCCCGGCATGGAAGCGGCGATGCCGAGGCGGAGGCGCCGGCCGAAGCCGCCGCGGCGCCTCGTCCGGGCCAGGGCGAGACGGTGCTGGTGGTGGATGACGAGCCGACCGTGCGCATGCTGGTGACCGAGGTGCTGGAGGATCTCGGCTATGTCGCCATCGAGGCGGCGGATGGCGCCAGCGGGCTGCGGGTGCTGCGCTCCAATGTGGGGATCGACCTGCTGATCACCGATGTCGGCCTGCCGGGCGGCATGAACGGCAGGCAGCTCGCCGAGGCGGCGCGGGAGATCAGGCCCGGGCTGAGGGTGCTGTTCATCACCGGCTACGCGGAGAACGCGCTGATCGGCAACTGCCATCTCCTGCCGGACATGCACGTGCTGAGCAAGCCTTTCCCGCTGGAAATCCTGGCGGGGAGGATCAGGGAGATCATCGCGGGGTGAGGGCGGCCTACTCCGGCGTGCCGCGGCCTCGCCGGCGCGGCGCCGGGCGCCGTTCGCCCTTGCGGGTGAGGGTGGCGGCCTCCCGCGTCAGCTTCCGGTAGGCTTCCAGCCGTTCACGGTCCAGCCTGCCGGCATCAATCTCCGCGCGCACCGCGCAGCCCGGCTCCGCCTCGTGGCGGCAATCGGAAAACCGGCAGGAGGCGGCCAGCGCCTCGATATCCTCGAAGGCCGATCCGGCGCCCGCTTCCTCCCAGGGCGTGATGTCCCGCACCCCCGGCGTGTCCATCAGCAGCCCACCGCCTTCGAGCATGAACAGGTCGCGGCTGGTGGTGGTGTGGCGGCCCTGGCCCTGCGCATCGGTCGCCGCAGTGGCCTGCTCGGCGCCTTTGCGGAAATGATTGACCAGGCTCGACTTGCCGACCCCGGAAGAGCCGATCAGCACCGCCGTCCGCCCCGGGCGGATTGCCGCGCGCAGGGTGGTGAGCCCCTGGCCGGTGCGGTTGGAGACGGGAAAGACCGGCACCTCCGGAAGCGCCGCGGCAAGCCCAGCCGCCAGGGCCGGGGCATTCTCCACCAGATCGCTCTTGGTCAGCACGATGCCGGGCTCGGCGCCGCTCGCCCTCGCCGCGGCCAGGAAGCGTTCCAGCTGGCGCGGGTCCGGCGCTGTGTTCGCGGCGGTGACGATCAGCACCAGGTCGATATTGGCGGCGATGATCCGCCGCTCCGCCACCGCCTGGGCGCGGGAGGGATCGGTGCTGGCACGGGAGAGGGCGGCGCGGCGCGGCAGCAGGGCCTCGATCATCGCCATGTCCACGCCCTGATCGGGAGGGAGCAGCGCCACCCAGTCCCCCACCACGGGCAGTTCGCCCCGCCGCCGCAGCCGACCCGGAAGCTGCGCGGGCAGCTCGCCCAGCGGCGTGAAGGCGAAGTAATACTCGCGGTTCTGGGTGCGGATGCGGCCCGGTATCGCGCCTTTCGCCCGACGTTCGGCGAAATCCCTCGCCAGTTCCGGCGTCCATCCGAGTTCGGTCAGGTCGGTCATGGCTTCGGGAAGAAAATGCGGGGCAGGGTTATCGCGCCTCGTCCTCCCCGGCAAGCGGCGGGGCGAAAATCAGAACCTTGTCTCCGGCGCCCGGATTGCCGGCATTCTCCTCGGCGGAGGTGAAGACCAGCCCGCCGCCGGGCCGGATGATCGCCAGCGTCACCGCCCCCTCCGGC
Organism: Acetobacteraceae bacterium; assembly: GCA_035713005.1. Lineage (GTDB taxonomy): Bacteria > Pseudomonadota > Alphaproteobacteria > Acetobacterales > Acetobacteraceae > Acidiphilium. The sequence goes on along the minus strand of DASTAF010000056.1, from coordinate 2,298 downwards.
CCCGCCTTGCCCTCGGCCTCCTCCAGTTCCGTGATGCTGAACCGCCAGCCCTGCCGGTAGTGATGCCGGAAGGTGACGAAATCCAGCGGCGGGTCGCCCACCGCCTCGCCCCGCCATTCGCGGGACAGCCCGATCCAGTTGTCGATCTCGCCGTCGCCGGGAGCGAGCTGGAACACCCGCCGCCGCCCCAGTTCCGGCGCCAGCCTGATGCAGACCATGCTGTTATAGACATCGTTCTGGGTTGCCGCGAACAGATAGTCCACGCGCTGATTGGCCAGCTCCTCCGCCCCGTGCTCCGAGAGAATCTCCACCTGCAGCACCGGCAGGTTCCGCTTGCGCGCGCCATCCAGCGCGCCGGGAAATGTGTCGATCAGCAGCACCGAGACGCCGGCCTGGGAAAGAGTGGTCGCCATGTCCGTGCTCCAGGGGCTGGCGCCGAGTATGGCGAGGCCCGGCGCATCCCCCAGCGTCAGCCCCAGGCGCCGCGCCAGCGGGGCGGCGGTGAAGCCGTGCAGCACCATCGTCGCCGCGATCAGGGCGAAGACGGCCGGCATCACCAGCTCCGCCCCCTGGACATGCGCGCCCATCAGCTGCGTGCTGGCGATGCCCGCCACCGCCGCGGCGACGATGCCGCGCGGCGCGATCCAGCCGCTCATCACCCGCTCCTGCCACGTAAGGCCGGTGCCGAGCGTGGCGAGGAAGATCGAGAGCGGGCGCACCACGAACAGCATGGCGAGCGTCAGCAACAGCAGCGGCCAGGAGACATGGCTGAACACGCTGCGCTGCAGGCTCGCCGTCAGCACCACGAACAGCGCGGAGACGAGCAGCACCACCAGCGCCTCCTTGAACCGCGCGAGTTCGGCGAGGCCGGGAATGCGGAGATTGGCGAGGCTCATGCCGAAGATCGTCGCCGCCGCCAGCCCCGCCTCGTCCATGAACACGTTGGAGACGGCATAGACGCCGAGGGCGAGGGCGAGCAGCACCGGCGTCTTCAGCACTTCCGGCATCTGGTCGCGGATGAACAACAGGCGCACCAGCAGCGCCGCCCCGATGCCGAGCACGATGGCGACGGCGAGGCCGGAGACCAGCTCCACCGGCAGGCTGCGCCCCGCCCGCCCTTCCGCCACCAGCACCGAGAGCACGATGGCCGAGAGGATGGCGCCGATGGGATCATTGACGATCGCCTCCCATTTCAGAAAGGAGGCTGACCGCCGGTTGAGCCGGGTCTGCCGCAGCATGGGCAGGATGACGGTGGGGCCGGTGACCACCGTGATCGCGCCGTAGAGCGCAGCACTCCCCCATCCCATTCCGGTCAGCAGCCGCGCCGCCAGCGTCGCCAGGGCGAAGCTGACCGGCAGGGCGAAGGTGGTGAGGCGGAGAACGCCCTCGCCGGCAGTGCGCAACTCGCGGAAGTCGAGGCCGAGCCCGCCCTCGAACACGACGATGGCGACGGCCAGCCCCACCAGCGCCGGCAGCGCGGGGCCGAAATCCCGCGCCGGCTGAAGGACATGCAAGGCCGGGCCGAAGACGAGCCCGACCACGAAGAGCAGCACGATGGCGGGCAGCCTGATCTTCCAGGCCAGCCATTGCGCCGCCATGCCGGCAACCGCGATGCAGAGCACCGCGATGGCGACCGCATCAGTCACGAGGCGGGTGGCTCAGACCTGGTCCGGCTGCAGGGCGAAGAGGAGCAGGGACCGGCCGGTGACGTCATAGGTCTCGCCGGTGTTGAACACCGCGTAGCGGTGATCGTCGGGGATATTGGTGTCGAGCATCAGCTCCCATTCCGTTCCGCCCGGACACTCCGGCAGGGTGAAGCGGACCATGTCGTGATAGGAATTCAGCACCAGCAGCAGGGTGGCGTTCTGACCGCGCTGGCGGATGCCGCTCTCCTGCGCCCGGCCATCGAGCAGCATGCCGAGGCAGCGGGTGTTGGGATCGTCCCAGGCCTCCGTCTCCATCTCATGGCCGTTCGGGTTGATCCAGGTGACGTCCTTGACGTCCAGCTCCTCGTTATAGACCGTTCCCAGCCAGCGGGTGCGGCGCAGGATCGGGTAGCGGTGGCGGAGCGAGGTGAGCTTCTGGGTGAAGCGCATCAGGGAGCGGCCCTTGCGCCTGATCTCCCAGTCCACCCAGCCAATCTCGTTGTCCTGGCAGTAGGCGTTGTTGTTGCCCTGCTGGGTGCGGCCGAACTCGTCGCCCGCCAGGATCATCGGCGTGCCCTGGCTCAGCAGCAGCGTGCCCAGCATGTTGCGCATCTGCCGCTCGCGGAGCTGGTTGATCTCCTCGTCCTCGGTC
>DASTAF010000055.1:0-2118 GCA_035713005.1 Acetobacteraceae bacterium | reverse complement strand
GATTCGAGGAAGTTGCTGCGGTCTCCCTCGGTCTGGAAGCCGATGACATCCGCCGCCATCATCGCGGTGACGATCTCGATGGCGGGCGGGAGGACATACAGAACCGCCGGAGGAACGAAGGGGATGTGGAGGAAGAACCCGATCCGGTTCCGCACCCCGCGCCGACGCAGGGCGGCGGCCATGGCGAGAAGCTGGTAATCATGGATCCAGATCAGGTCATCGGGCTGCAGCAGGGGCGCCAGCGCCGCGGCATAGGCCTCGTTGACCGCGAGATAGCCCTCGTAATCGTCGCCCCGATAATCGAGCAGCCCGGTCCGGTAGTGCAGGAGCGGCCATAGCGAGCCATTGGAGAAGCCGACATAGAAGCGCCGGTAATGGCTCTCGCTCAGGTCGATCGTGGCGTAGGAAACATCCCCATGCACCACGACCTTGGCGGTCTTGCCGGTTTCTTGACCCCGCCTGCCGGACCAGCCGAACCACATCGAGCCGGGCGTAAGAGCATCGGCCAGGGCGACGGCCAACCCGCCCGCCCGCGCGCCACGCTCGGTCGGCACCTGGACCCGGTTCGAGACGATGACCAGCCGGGCCATTATGCCGCTTCCAGGGAACGGGCGAGGAAGGCGCGCACCGCCGCGGTCGAGCCATCGAAATCGCGGGCCACGTGCAGGCCGATGCCGCCCAGCAGCTTCGCCGCCTCGATGGCTTCCTCATCGGTGGTATCGTCGCCGACGAAGAACGGCCGGCGGCCGGCGAAATGCGGCTGATCCATGAACCAGCGCAGGGCGCGGCCCTTGCCGGCGCCGCGGGGGCGGATCTCCCATGCCATGTGAGCGGCGAGAAGCTCGGTTCCCGGCACGCCGGAAATCATCGTCTCGATCAGTTCGCGCAGCACCGGCCCCTGCTCCGGGGCCAGCCGGTAATGCGCCACCACGGTGAAGCGCTTGGGCTCGATCACTACCCCCGGCATGCCGCGCGCCGCCTCCTCCAGCACCGCCTGCCATGCCTCAAGCTGCGGCAGTGGCCCGGCTGTCTCGTGCAGGCGCCCGGCGCTGTCGCGCAGCACGATCCCATGCTCGGCCCCTGCCGCCAGGCGCTCCCCGGTAATCGCGTCGATATCCGCGAGCTTCCGCCCGGATAGGATGGCGAGCGCGCCGCCGCGCTGCTCGCTCAGCCCGCGCAGCAGCTCCGGCAGGCCAGGGGGCACAACGACTTCGGCGGGGGTGGGAGCGATATCGACCAGAGTGCCGTCCAGGTCCAGGAACACCGCGCAATCGTCGGGAAGTTTCGTCAGCATTGACCGCTAGTTGGGCCCGCCGGGCCTGCTTATCAAGCAAGCGAAATGATGCGGCGGGATTTTTATCCGGGCGCGGAACGAGCGGCGCCGCCATGCGGGCAGGACGGCCGAATGCCCTTGCGTCCGCCGCCTGTCCGTCCCATCATTGTCCGCATGGAACGCGATGACGGTCCGATCCTGGACATGACGCCAGAGGGCGAATTCACCCGCGCGAGGGATTATGGCGCGCGGGGCCGGCGCTATTATCATACGGTGACGCCTCCCGCTTCCTCGCTCGCGCTGATCATCGTCCGCCTGATCGGCATCGTCGCCCTGATTGCGGTCGGGGTGCTGGCCTTCTGGTTCGCCATATTCACCCTGCCCTTCGTGTTCCTGTGCGGCGTCATCCTCTATGGGCTGTACCGCTTCCAGGCCTCGCGGGCGGGAAGGCGCTACCGGCCCGTTCCCACGCAGCGGAACTGGCAGCGGCAGGGCTGGCGCAACCGCTAACAGCGGGCAGGTTGCCTCGCGCCATAATCTCGACGCACAATTTCATTAACCGCCTGTTCATGCCGGATATCGAACTCGCGCGGGTGACCATCTCCGAGAAGATCACGCGGGGCAGCTTGCCGCTCATGCCCCGGAACGCCGCGATCGCGCTGGGGCTGTTCCTCTGCGCCCTCGTGCCGCTCTTCTGGCGGATCGGGGCGAAGCCGCTCTGGCTGGACGAGGTGCTGACGCTGAACCGGGCCAGCCTGCCCTTTTCCCGGCTGGTGCACAACAGCTTCGTCAACCACCACATGCCGAGCTATTTCCTGCTGATCAAGGGCGTGCTGCATTTCGGC
>DASTAF010000054.1:0-5537 GCA_035713005.1 Acetobacteraceae bacterium | reverse complement strand
GGTTCTGGCCGAAGGCGTGGAAACCGAGGAGCAGTTGAGGGTGCTGCAGAACGAGGGATGCAACGAACTCCAGGGATATCTGTTCAGCAAGCCTCGCTGCCTGCGCGAGGCCAGGAGCCTCATCGCCCGATGCGCGGCTTTTGCCGGCATGCCCCTGCGGGAACTGATGCCGGGGATGCATTTCCCTCCGCGGCTGGGATGGGCAAAAGGCGGCGCGCCTGGGAGGCCATTGCCGGCAGCGTCTTAACTTAAAGTAGTATTATCGATATGATTTGCGCATGGGTTGTGCTAGGCGCTCATCCATGCGCGATCTTCAGGGTGCCGAAACGGGAACAGAACCAGCTGAGCCGCTGGGCCGGCTGGTCTGCCTGGACGGGCTGCGCGGCGTGCTCGCGGTCTATGTCATGCTGGGTCATGCGGCGCCGATGATCCCCTGGCCGGCGCTGGTGAGGCCGGTCGTCGATGCCGTCATCTCCCATGGCTTCGCCGCCGTCGATCTGTTCTTCGCGCTGAGTGGGCTGGTCATCGTGCAATCGCTCGCCCGGTTCGGGAACCGGCCGATGCCGTTCCTCCGCGCCCGCGCCAGGCGGATTCTGCCAACCTACTGGGTGGTGCTGGCGGGATCGGTCATCGTGCTGGCGATGGCGCCACGGTTTCCCGCCCTGCCCTGGCTCATCGCCGGTGATGCCGCGCATCAGATATGGGAGGCGGGCCTGCCGCATCCCTTCGCCGCGCATGTGGCGGCGCATCTGGCATTGCTGCAGGGGATGCTCCCGCACGCGGTGATGCCCTACGGGGAGTTCTCCCTGCTCGGCCCGGCCTGGAGCCTCTCCACCGAGTTTCAGTTCTATCTGCTGATCGCGCTGCTCTCGGGGCTGGGCGAGGGCTGGAAGAATCTGGACCGGCTGGCGCTGGGATGCCTCGCCCTGGCGCTGCTCGGCTGGGCGGCAGGGCAGGTGGTGCCGGCGCAATGGCGGTTCGGGCGCGCCTTCCTGCCGAATGAAAGCATCTATTTCGGGCTGGGTATCGCCTCGGTCCGGCTGCTGCGGCGCGAGGGCGGCATTCCGGTATTCGCGCTCGTCCTGGCCGTGGCGGTGGCACTCGGCATGGCGGGGGGAAACCAGTTCCGGGCGCTCACGCCGCTGGCATGGCTGGCCTGCCTGCTGATCCAGATGCACCCCGAGGCGCCGGTTCTGCGGCCGGCGGCGCGGCTGCTGCGCCATCCCTTGCTGCTATGGCTGGGGGCGATTTCCTACCCGCTCTACCTGGTCAATGAGCCGGCGCAGCGGGCGGTGGCACCATTCATCCTGCGGATGACCCATGGAAGCCCGGTCGGATTTGCGCTGATCTGGGGCGGGCTGGCGATATTTCTGCCGGTGCTGCTGGCCGCGCTTCTTCATGCTGGCGTCGAGCGGCCCTTCATGCGACAGCACCGGCGGCCGAGCATCTCGACCGCCGGTGCCGGACAAAGCCGGGTCCTGGTATAGATCAGGCGGCGTTGCTGAACTTCTCGACCGCCAGGGAGATGCGGGCGGTGATCGGCGCGATGGTCTGCTCGGTCAGCTTGAGCGACGCATCGGTCAGCTTGCCGGTCTCGGCGACAGCCTTTTCCATCATGCTGCGGGTGTAGCTGGCTTGCAGGTCGAGCGCCTCGCGAAAGGACTTGACGCCCGAGATCGCCTTCAGCGTCGCCACCGATTCCTCGAAGGAGGACTGCGTGCTGCCGGCAATGTGCTTGGACAGGTCCTGAAGACCGTTCGCCAGAATCTGCGCCGACTTCACGGCCGCCTCCAGGTTGCCCTGCCCGAACGCTACGAATTCTTCCGTGGTCTTCATCGCTTTCGCCAACCCTTCCTTCATCTTGCCTTGCGAGGCCTCAAATCCCAGAGCCGCCTTTTCCATGCCGTCCTTCATCTCGGACATGGTGTTCCCGAACTCCTGCGCCGGAGCGGAGGTTTCCGAGGAATCCGGGGTCAGGCCGGCATCAACCAGCTTCGTTTTTGAACTCATGGTAAGACAAACTCCTTCGAACCGTTGTCACCTGGCCGGGCCACGAGGCCCGTGCCGTCTCATGCGCTTTGCTCCTCGGCAAACCCAAGGGGTTTGCGCACAGACAACGAATCCGGCGGCGGACGACAGCCTGTCCGTATGGCGACTCCGCTGGAATGGCTTGCCTCGTCAGCGAGCTTGGCGCTTCTAGCCGCCGCACTGTCATACTGCAGTGCAGCAAAACCCTTATAGGAACGACTCGGAGGTGAGTCAAGAAAAATTGTGCAGCGCACAAAATCGCCGATAGCAGCAAAAAAAGAAGACTATTCGCAGCAAAGAAACATTTTCCGGCGAAAAAGGCGGCTTTGGTAGGAAATCAGGCTAAGCCATTGGGTTTTTTGCTCATTTTCAGAAAAATCGGCTGGACAGAAAGGCTAAATTTAGCATATCCATCACATTAGGGCAGGTTCATGTTTGGGAGTATCCGGATGAGGCTCAGGTCTATCACCAAGCCGGTTGCAGCATTGTCAGTGCGGATAGTCTCGCTGGTTCTGGCGGTGGGTCTGCTCAGTCATGCCGCCTACGCGCACCGGGCTTTATTCGCCGATGAGGGAGCCTTTGCCGGCCCCACGGCTCCCGGCGTCAGCACATTGGTGATGGACGCGCAGAGCGGGAAGATTCTCTCCGAGCACAATCCCTATACCCTGCGCTATCCGGCCAGCCTGACCAAGCTGATGACCCTCGCCCTTGCCTTCCAGGCGCTGCGCGATCACCGGATCTCCCTTTCCACCCCGATTCCGGTCACCGAACAGGCCGCCTCGGTGCAGCCGGTGAAGCTCAACCTGCTGCCGGGCCATACCCTGACGGTCGAGCAGGCAATTCTGGGCATGACCACCTATTCCGCCAATGACGCTGCGACCGCGCTCGGCCAGTATCTCGGAGGAGGCAGCATCAGCCAGTTCGGCCAGATGATGACCCTGCACGCCCGCGCCCTGTCGATGACCCGCAGCACCTTCTACAATCCATCCGGCCTGCCCAATCCGGGGCAGATGACGGATGCCTACGACATGGCGCTGCTCACCCGGCACATTCTGATGGCCTATCCGCAGTACCGGTATTTCTTCGGCGTGCGCAGCTTCGTCTTCGAAGGCCGCACCATCCCGAATATCGATGGCATGCTGAGGCTCTATCCCGGCGCGATCGGCATGAAGACCGGCTTCACCAACCTCGCCCGCTTCAACGTGGTGACGGCGGCGGTGCGCGATGGGCATCTGCTGATCGGGGTGGAACTCCATGCCTCCTCCTGGGGCGCCGCCTACCGCACGATGACGATGATGCTGAACCAGGGTTTCGCCGAGGAGGATGCCGGGCCGATGGTCGCGATCCGGCGCGTATTGCCGGCCCTGCTGCCGGAGGCGCAGGCGGCAACGATTCGCGACGCGGTGGCCCAGCGCCGGGCGATCATGCGTCCGGTGGCGACGCACAAGCTGCTCAAGCCGCGTTTCATTCATCTGCCGGCGGTCCGCCGCGTGGTCCACCCGAGCGTCGCGGGATGGATCGCGCAAGTGGGCACTTATGACAGCTACGCGGCGGCGAGGCGGCAGGCGGCGAATGTCCGGAGGATGCGGACGGTCGGCGTGGCGCGGGTGAGCAGCATGATCCTGCACGGGCGCCGGCTGTTCCGCGCCCAGCTCGCGGGGCTGGATCGTGCGGGCGCCCGCTTCACCTGCCACATGCTTGCCAGGCATCACAGGTCCTGCTTCGTCATCGCGCCGCGCAACGACCAATATGCGATGCGGTAATCGCCTAGCGCAGATAGAATTTGTGGACGATCAGCCAGGGCAGATAGCCGGTATCGATCAGCGCCATGACGATGGCGGGCATTGCCAGCAACGTCTCGGTTGATCCGGCGGCGGGATTGTCGGTGCCCTGTCGCTGCGCCAGGCGTGGCAGCGCCAATATCAGGAACGGGATGAACAGCAGGTAGTAGCGCCCCTGCGGCCCGCTGATGGTGGCGGCGCCGACATCGTCCCAGCTCAGATAGATCGCGATTTCGACGGCGAAAACGCTGAGGATCACCAGCGCCAGCACGAGGAGCGCATCCGCGGCTCGCCAGGGAACCGCCGCGCCGCCGCCCGAAGCGAGTACGCCCAGGGCCGCCATGCCCAAGGCGATGTACCAGCCGTCATAGGCCCACTGACCGAGGGAGACCGAGAGCCATCCCAATATGCCCACCCCCTCCCTGATAATCTCCTTTCCATCGATGATCAGGAACTGGACCGGCAGATGGATGAAGCGGGAAGGCTTGGCGAGCAGAACGCGGAGGCTGGCGGCCGGATCGGTGCCATGGAATATCTGGTGCGGATCGCCAGGCCAGAGCGGCCCGGGCAGATAGGCCGTCCGGTGATAGGGCACCTGCGCGTCGTGCATCATCAGCGCCACCCAGATCACCGGCGGCAGCGCGAACAGGAGGATGACGGCCGCCCGCTGCAGCAGCCCCGGCCGCGCGAGCGGAAGAAGTGCCGCGAACAGGAGCAGGCCGTAAGGCGGCTTCGACATCAGGACAAGCGCGAAGATGGGCAGGGCAAGAAAGCGCAGGCGGGGATGAAGCCGCGGGTCCAGGGTGAGCAAGGCGCCTGTGAGCGCGGAGGCAGCGATCAATTGGCCGTCCTGGTTGAAGGAGGCGCCCAGGCTCAGGGCCATCGGCAGGTTGAGCAGGGCGAAGAGAAGCCCCTGGCCGAAGGCGGCAAGCGCGACCGCCGCCGCGCCGAGAGCGAGGTAGCTCAGCAGCATGGCGATCCGCCCCGCGTAGAGCGCCTGGAGCGGCGAGGCGCCGCACCATCGCGCCACCGCTATGCCAATCGTCCCCGGCACATAGAGCGCCGGGAAATACTGCACGGTATTGGGCGCGCCATCCATCTGTCGCGCAGGGCTCCAGCGGATCGCGCGGGCGGCTTCGACTCTCTTCCGTGAAAGCGGCGTGCGCAGATGGGGCGGCAGCTCGGCGAGGGATGCTGGCACCAGCGCGCTGTTCACCATCGTGCCAGCGGTCAAGACCCCCTGATGATCCGCCGGGTCCTGAACCAGCGCCCTCTGGCCCATGATCTGGCCGTGCAACAGCCCCGCCGCGCGGGCGATGTGCGCTGGCTCATCCGCCACCTGCCCGATCGGCGTCAGCAGAGCGAGGCAGAGGCCCGTCGGCAGCGCACAGGCGAGGAAGATGGCCGCCATCCACCGCCTGTCGGAGAGAGTGGCGAGGATGCCCAGCAGAAATCCCTGCCTCAAATCATGACCCGGCCGCTACCGTGCCGGCAGCAAATTTGCGGATGCGCTCCGCCATGGCGCCGATGCCGTTGCCGCGATTGGAGGAAAGCGCGCCGATCAGTCCCCATTCCTTGAGGAAGCCGGGGCTGGTGGCGAGGATCTCGGCGGCGGGGCGGCCGGAATAGACGCGGAGCAGCAGGGCCACCAGCCCGGAGACGATGGCGGCGTCCGAGGCGCCGGCGAAATAGAGCCGGCCATCCGCCTCGCGGGATTCCAGCCAGACC
>DASTAF010000053.1:0-3006 GCA_035713005.1 Acetobacteraceae bacterium | reverse complement strand
GCAGCAAGCAGGAACTAAAACGCAACCTCGTCAGCCACATGCGCAAATTGTCGAAGCTGCCAAACCGCATCCGTAGCTTCTTCCAGCATCGGCCAGTTCAATATGCCGCCTAATCCAAGATTACCTAAGCCGGATCAATAAGCAAGAAGGCCGGATGAAGCTCCTGAGTAACGGCAGCTTTCTCATAGTAACCCTAAGTTAGACAAAAAATACACCAAAGCCTCTAAAACTAAGGGATTTCAAAGGCTCGGCCTTTGATGGGGTTAAGGGGCGAAGCCCCTTTTTTAATAAGCGCTATTCGCTCTCCACGCTCTCGATCTGCGCTTTGCCCAGGCTCTGACGGATGTCGAAATAGGTTTTCCATGGCTGCTCGCCTTTTTGCAGCCGGGAGCGGGCTTCGGGGATGCTGACGGCGCCGGCGGAGTCGAACCTGTCCAGCTCCTCCCACGTCACCGGCCAGGCGACCGGGGCGCCGGGGCGGTTGCGCGGCGAGAGCGGGCAGACCGCCGAGGCGCCTGAATCGTTGCGGAAATAGTCGATGAAGATGCGCCCGGTGCGCTCCGCCTTGCTCATGGTGGCGACGAAGCGCTCCGGCGCCGCGTCGGCCAGACGCTCCGAGAGTTTTCCGGCGAAGCGCCGGACGGTTTCGAAATCATGCTGGCGCCTGACCGGCACCACCACATGGATGCCCTTGCCGCCGGAGAGCAGGGGCAGGCTTTCGAGGCGCAGGGCCAGCAGAACCTCGCGCATCTGCCGCGCCGCCTCCCGCACCGCATCGAACTTCAGTTCCGGCGCGGGATCGAGATCGAAGACGATGCGGTCCGGCTTTTCCGGCTGGTTTACCCGGCTGCCCCAGATATGGACTTCCAGCACGTCCATCTGCGCCGCCTCGACCAGGGCGCGGGGGTCGCGGAAGAACATGTAGGGCTCGGTTTCGCCCTTCTTGTTGGTGAAATCCCGCGTGAGCCAGTAGCGGTCCAGCCCCGGCTGCAGATGGCGCTGGAAGAATTTCGGCCCGCCCTGGCCGCGCGGGCAGCGCACCAGGCTGATGAAGCGTTCGGCGCCGAAGCGGGCCATCAGCGGCCCCGCCGCCTCCATGTAGCGGGCGAGATCGAGCTTGGTGACGGCGGCCTCGCCATAGAGCTGCTTTTCGGGGTGGCTGATCGGGATGCCCGCCACCGCATCCGCTTTCGCATCCGCTTTTGGGGCGGCGGGTTTCGGGCTGGTGATCTCCCTGATGCTGACCGGCTGTTCCTGCACGATCTGTTCCGGCGGCTTGTCCTCCCGCAATCCGAGGAAGCGGGCCTGCCGCACCATGCAGTCATGCGTCCAGCCGGCGAACTCGATCTCCGCCACCAGCTCGGGCCTGACGAAGCCGGCGTTGCGGGCGAATTCGCGCGGCACTTCCGCCACCGGCTTGCCGATGCGCAGGGCATCGAGCCGGGCGGAGAGGCGCTTCAGGGTCGCGGCATCGAAGCCGGTGCCGACGCGCCCGGCATAGCGCCAGCCATGCTCGCCGTTCACCCCCAGCAGGAGGGAGGCGAATTCGCGCTCCTTCTTCGAGCGGGACCAGCCGATGATGACCAGTTCCTGCCGGTGGCTGCACTTGATCTTGAGCCAGGCGGGGCGGCGGCCGGGCTGATAGGGCGCGTCGGCCCGCTTGGCGATCAGCCCTTCCAGGTCGCGCTTGCAGCATTGCTCCAGCAGTTCGGCGGGGTTCCGGGGGTCGAAGGATTCGCTGTAGAAGAGCGGCCCGTTGCCGGGCGGGCCCTTGCCGGGCGCGCCGAGCAGTTCCCGCAGCTTCTCCTTCCGCTCGGACAGCGGCTTGGCCAGCAGGCTTTTGCCGCCCGTGGAGAGCAGGTCGAAGGCGAAGCAGGAGAGCCCGCCGCGCCGAGCTTCCAGCCGCTGCTGCAGCAGGCTGAAATTGCTGCGCCCCTCATCGTCGAGCCCGACGATTTCGGCATCGATGAGAGCGCGGTCGAGGCCGAGCGATGCCACCGCGCGGGCGATTTCCGGGAATTTCGCCGTCCAGTCCAGGCCGGAGCGGGTGTGGATGCGCACATCGGCGCCGGAGGCGGCGATTTCGGCGCGGTAGCCGTCATATTTGATCTCGAAGATCCAGCCGGGATCGCGCGGGACCTCATCGACCAGCACGGCAAGGGCGGGCTCGACGAATTCCGGCAGTCTGGCGGGCTTTTTCCTCGCCTTGGCGGGGGGTTTTTCGCCGCCGGCGATGGCCTCCATGCTGCGCCCGGTGAGCACGCTGGAGGCGGCATCCAGAACCTCGGATTCGGCGCTTTCGTATTCGTCGTGCTCCTTGATCAGCAGCCAGTTCTCGCGCTTGCCGCGCGAGCGGCCGCGCATCCGCACCAGCGCCCAGCGGCCATGCAGGCGCTCGCCCTTCAGGGTGAAGGCGATCTTGCCGGCTTCGAGGGCCGCGTGCGGGTCGCCGATCGGCTCCCAGGTGCCGCGATCCCAGAGCATCACCGTGCCGCCGCCATATTCGCCCTCGGGGATGGTGCCCTCGAAGCCGCCATAGTCGAGCGGATGATCCTCCACCCGCACGGCGAGGCGCTTTTCGCGCGGATCGAGGCTCGGCCCGCGGGTGACGGCCCAGCTTTTCAGCACGCCATCGAGCTCCAGGCGGAAATCATAGTGCAGGCGCCGCGCGTCGTGCTTCTGGACGATGAAGGAGAGGGCCTTGCCGCCAGCGCCGACCTTGCCTTCCGGCTCGGCAGTCCGGTCGAAATGGCGCTTGGCGTGGTATTCGGAGAGCTGGCCGGGGGATTTCGCCATCAGGCGCTCCGCTTGCCGCGCTTGCGGGACTCGGCGCTTTCGCCGTCATTCTTGCTGTCGTTCTTGCTATTTTGGGCGACGCTGCGGCGCAGCGCCTCGACGAGGTCGATCACCTGGGCGCGCGGCTTTTCCTCCTCCTCGGCGGGCAGGGGCTGATGGTCCCTGCTTTTCTGCTCGATCAGGGCGCGCAATTCCTCGCTGTAGTGATCG
>DASTAF010000052.1:0-2774 GCA_035713005.1 Acetobacteraceae bacterium | reverse complement strand
GGATTGTTTCACCTCGAACGCGCCCTGCTCGCATCCAATCCGGTGCGCGTCGCCCTGGGGTCCGATGTCGGCGGCGGCACGAGCTTCTCGCCGCTCGTCACGCTGAACGAAGCCTACAAGATCGCCCAGTTGCGCGGCTATGCGCTGACGCCGCATCAAGCCTTTTATCTTGCGACGCGCGGCTCCGCCCAGGCCATCTATCAGGACGATCACATCGGCAGCATCGAGCCGGGCAAGGAAGCCGATCTCGTGGTGTTCGATCTGGCGGCCACGCCGCTGCTCGCCGAGAGGCGAAAATTCACCAACTCGCTCGATGAGCTGTTGTTCCTGCTCCTGGCGCTCGGCGGCCAGCCGATGGTGCGCGCGACCTATGTCGCCGGAAACAAGCTGTTCGACCGGGACAGGCAACCCCGCGTCCAGGCGTCAGACCTGGCCGCTTGAGCCCCTGATGAAGCCGATGAACGCCTGCGGCGCGGTTCAGCGCCGGGAACGGGCGGTCAGTATCCATGATGATAAGCTCCGCCATGAGGCAGCCAGAGGGCAAGTGCTGCCAGGGTGATCAGCAGCACCGGCGGGGTGATGAGCAGGCCGATCCCCATATACTGGCCCCAAGTGATGGTGGTGCCCTTTTGCGCCAGTACATGCAGCCAGAGCAGGGTGGCGAGGCTGCCGATGGGGGTGAATTTCGGCCCCAGGTCGCAGCCGATCATATTGGCATAGACCATCACGTCATGGATGCGCGGCGTCAGCCCGTGAGTCTGGCCGATGGCCAGGGCTCCGATCAGCACGCTCGGCATGTTGTTCATCACCGAGGACAGGATCGCCGCCATGAAGCCGGTGCCGATCGCTGCCGCCCAGACGCCACGCGCTGCCAGCCAAGCGAGGAATTGGGCAAGATAGGCGGTCAGCCCGGCATTGCGCAGCCCATAGACCACCAGATACATCCCCAGGCTGAAGATCACGATCTGCCAAGGTGCCGAGCGCAGCACCTTGCGCACCGAAATCCGATGCCCGGCGCCGGCAATGCCGAGCAGCACCAGCGCGCCGGCCACCGTGATGGCCGAGACCGGAATATGGTACGGGGCGGTGAGGAAATAGGCGAGCAGCAGCACGATCAGCAGCGGGAAGGCGGCGCGGAACACGCCGTGATCGTGGATGGCCGAGCACGGCGCCTCCAGCCGCGCCAGATCGTAGCGCGCTGGAATGCTACGGCGGAAATACAGGAATAGCACGAGCAGCGTCGCCGCCAGCGCCACCAGATCGACCGGCACCATCACCGTCGCGTAGCGGTCGAAGCCGATGCTGAAATAATTGGCGCTGACGATGTTCACCAGGTTCGAGATCACCAGCGGCAGGCTGGTGGTGTCGGCGACGAAGCCGGTGGCGATGATGAAGGCGAGCGCGGCGGCGGGCGGAAATTCCAGCTGCGCCAGCATCGCCATCACGATCGGCGTCAGCAGCAGGGCGGCGCCGTCATTGGCGAAGAAGGCGGCGATGGCGAAGCCGAGCAGCACGATCAGCGGAAACAGCAAGCGGCCTTGCCCGCGTCCCCAGCGTGCGACATGCAGCGCCGCCCAGCGGAAGAACCCGGCCTCGTCCAGCAGGAGGGAAATAATGATCAGGGCGACGAAGGTGAAGGTGGCGTTCCAGACGATGTGCCAGACAATCGGGATATCGCGCCAGCGGATGACGCCGGTGACGAGCGCCAGGATGGCGCCCCCCATGGCGCTCCAGCCGATGCCCAGGCCGCGCGGCTGCCAGATCACCAGCACCAGCGTGGCGAGAAAGATCACCAGGGCGAGCATGAAGTCAGTTCAATGAATCTTGCGGGGGCAGGAGATCGAGCACTGTCTCCAAAGGACGGCAGAGTCTCACCCCCACCTCCGTCACCACGAAGGGCCGGTTGATCAGGATCGGATGCGCCATCATCGCATCCAGCAGCGCGTCATCCGAAAGCGCCGGATCATCGAGTCCGAGTTCGGCATAGGGCGTACCCTTCTGGCGCAGCGCCTCCCGCACCGAAAGCCCGGCGCGGGTGATCAGGCTTGCCAGTTCCTCCCGCGACGGCGGCGTTTTCAGATATTCGATGATGACAGGCTCGGTCCCGGCATTACGGATCAGCCCCAGCACGTTGCGCGAAGTGCCGCAGGCCGGGTTGTGATAGATGGTGACGCTCATGAAGCTTCATCCCTGATGCGGCCGGCGGCGGGGCCGCCCAGATTGCATGACGGAAAACAGGCTTCCCTCTGGCCGCAACAATTCTCGGTCAGATAGGAAACCAGCCGGTTCATCGCGGTGAAATCGGCGGCATAGATGAGTTGCCGGCTGACCCGGCGCTGCGTCACCAGACCTGCGTGCAGAAGCTGCTGCAGATGGAAGGTCAGCGAGGAAGGCGGCACGCCGAGACATTCCGCGATCACCCCCGCCGGCAGCCCGTCCGGCCCGCGCTCCACCAGCATCCTGAACAAGGCAAGCCGGTGCTCATGCGCCAGCGCGCCCAGGGCTGCAATGATCGGCCTGCTGTCTTTCCCGCTCATGGGCCCGCTCATGGGCGATTGATCAACGATATTTCGACGATAGTCAAATCATCGAATGCACCAGAGCCGCCGGCCAAACAGGATGCGGTTCAGACGATGTGCGCGGGCCGCAGCTCGCAGCGATGCGCCGCCTCGGGCGTCTCCAGCTGGATGGTGGCATGCCCGATGCCGAACCGGTCCCTCACCTCGTGGCAGACCCGCTCCAGCAGATCGGCTTCCTCAATGCGCTCATGCACC
>DASTAF010000051.1:0-2372 GCA_035713005.1 Acetobacteraceae bacterium | reverse complement strand
GCAGGGCGACGATGGTGAAGCCCAGATAGCCGAGATTGAGGATGCCGAACAGGAACAGGAACAGCAGCGAGCCGGTGATGGCGAATTCGACCGCCGCGACGCCCCGCCGGTCGCCCCGCAAGCCATGCAGCGGAAATGGATGTCGGATTGCTTTCATGCCCGGGCCACGCGGGCATGATGACCGGAAATGGTTAACCGGCGGCTAAGGCACGGGCGCCGATATCGCGCCGGCAGAAGCCTCCCGGCCAGTCGATGGCATCGGCCGCCTGATAGGCGCGGCGGATCGCGGCGGCGAGATCGGGGCCGGTGGCGTTCACCGCCAGCACCCTGCCGCCATCGGCGCGCAGCACGCCCTGGTCATCGCGGGTCGCGCCGTGGAAGATGGTCACCTCCGGCAAACCACCCGCTTGGTCGAGCCCCCTGATCGGCGTGTTCCGTTCGAAGCCGCCCGGATAGCCCTTCGCCGCCATGACGATGGTGGCGGAGGCTGCGCCCCGCCAGCGCAGATCGACATGGGCGAGGCTGCCATCCGTCGCCGCGACCAGGGCGGGCAGCAGGTCGGAGCGCAGCAGGGGCAGCAGAGTCTCGCATTCCGGATCGCCCAGGCGGACATTGAACTCGATCAGTTTCGGCCCCGCTTCGGTGATCATCAGCCCGGCGAACAGGAAGCCGCGAAAGGGCGCGCCGCGCCGGGCCATTTCCGCCAGGGCGGGGCGGATGATCCGCGCCATGGCGAACTCGATCACTTCCGGCGTCGCCCAGGGGGTGGGCGCGATGGCGCCCATGCCGCCGGTATTGGGGCCGGTATCGCCATCGCCGGCGCGCTTGTGGTCGGAGGCGGCGCCGAGATAGAGCGCGGTCTCGCCGTCGCAGAGGGCGAAGACCGAGATTTCCTCGCCGCGCAGGCATTCCTCGATCACCAGCTCGGCGCCGGCGCCGCCATGGACGCGGTCCCGCATGATCGCCACCACCGCCGCCTCGGCCTCGGCGAGATTTTCCGCGACCACCACGCCCTTGCCCGCCGCCAGCCCATCCGCCTTCACCACCACCGGCGCCCCCCGCGCGCGCAGATGGGCCAAAGCGGCCTCCATTTCGGTGAAACTCGCCCAGGCGGCGGTGGGGATGCCGGCGGCATCGCAGATTTCCTTGGTGAAGCGCTTCGAGCCTTCGAGTCGCGCGGCAGCGGTGCCCGGGCCGACACAGGCGATGCCGGCCTCGGCGAGCCGGTCGGCCAGGCCCAGCACCAGCGGCGCTTCCGGGCCGGGCACGACCAGATCGATCCGCTTCGCCTGGGCAAATTCCGTCAGGCCGGCCACATCATCGGCGGCGATCGGCACGTTGCTGCCCAATTCGGCGGTGCCGGCATTGCCGGGGGCGACGAACAGCCCGGTGAGCAGCGGACTCGCCGAGAGCGCCCAGGCCAGCGCATGCTCCCGCGCCCCGCCGCCGACCACCAGAACCCGCATCGCTCTCTCCATGCTTTTGAAATCGCCGCGCGCTTAGCATAAACCGGCGGCATGAACGAAACGGCGAATGTCCCGGAATACGCGGTGGCGGAAATCGCCGGCGCGGTGAAGCGCACGCTGGAGACCGCTTTCGGCCGCGTGCGGGTGCGCGGCGAGATCTGCGAGATGAAGCGCTATGCTTCCGGCCATACCTATCTGGCGATGAAGGACGAATCGGCGAAGCTGCGGGCGATCATCTGGCGCGGCAATGCCTCGCGGATCGGGTTGGAGCCGGAGAACGGGCTGGAGGTGATCGCCACCGGCCGGATCACCTCCTATCCCGAACGCTCGGAATACCAGCTCATCATCGAGCGGCTGGAATATGCCGGCGAGGGCGCGCTGCTGGCGAGGATCGAGCGGCTGCGCAAGGCGCTGGCCGAGGAAGGACTGTTCGAGGCGGGCCGTAAGCGCGCCTTGCCGATGCTGCCGGAGGTGATCGGGGTGGTGAGTTCCGCCCAGGGGGCGGTGATCCAGGACATCCGCACCACCATCGCGCGGCGGTTTCCGCGCACCATCATCCTCTGGCCGGTGGCGGTGCAGGGGGCGGGCGCGGCGGCGCAGATCGCGGCGGCGATCAGCGGCTTTTCCGCCCTGCCGCGCGGCGGGACGATCCCGCGCCCGGACGTGCTGATCATCGCGCGGGGCGGCGGCAGCCTGGAGGATCTGATGGTCTTCAACGAGGAGGCGGTGGTGCGCGCGGCGGCGGCCTGCTCGATCCCGCTGATCTCGGCGGTGGGGCATGAGACGGACACCACGCTGATCGATCATGTCTCGGATCGCCGCGCCCCCACCCCGACCGCGGCGGCGGAGATGGCGGTGCCGGCGCGGGTGGATATGCTCGCCGATCTCGCCCACAGCTCGGCGCGG
>DASTAF010000050.1:0-3989 GCA_035713005.1 Acetobacteraceae bacterium | reverse complement strand
CTGCTGATCGCCTCGCGCCCCCTGCGCGCCCTCGGCACGATGAACGCGGCGGTGCAGGAAGGCATGGCCGGGCTGGACCGGGTCTACAAGGTGATCGACGAGAGGCGGGAGGTGGCGGAACTGCCCGGCGCGCCGCCCTTGGCCGCCGGGCCGGGCCGGGTGGAGTTCCGCCACGTCGCCTTCGCCTATCCCGATGGCAGGCCGGGGCTGAGGGATCTTTCCTTCACCGCCGAGCCGGGGCGCACCCTGGCCCTGGTGGGCGTCTCGGGGGCAGGTAAATCGACCGCGCTCGCCCTGATCCCCCGGCTCTACGATCCTGAGGCCGGCGCGATCTTGATCGACGGCGCCGACATCACCGGGGTTTCCCTGGCCAGCCTGCGGGCGGCGATCGCCTATGTCGGCCAGGACGCGCTGCTGTTCGACGACAGCATCGCCGCGAACATCGCCTTCGGGCGGCCCGATGCCGGGCCTGATGAGATCGAAGCCGCTGCCGAGGCCGCGGCGGCGCATTTCGTCCACGATCTGCCGGAAGGCTTCGCGACCAGGGTAGGGGTGAACGGCCAGCGCCTTTCCGGCGGCCAGAGGCAGCGCATCGCCCTTGCCCGCGCCCTGCTCCGCGACCCGCGCATCCTGCTGCTCGACGAGGCGACCAGCGCCCTCGATGCGGAAAGCGAGGCGGCGGTCCAGCAGGCGCTGGCGCGGTTGCGGAAAGGCCGCACCACCATCGTCGTCGCCCATCGCCTCTCCACGGTGCGGGATGCCGATCTGATCGTGGTGATGGCGGAGGGACGGGTTCTGGAATCCGGCAGCCATGAGGCGCTGCTCGCCAAGGAAGGCGCCTTCGCCCGGCTGGTCCGGGCGCAGGCTTTCGATCTGGTTTAATCGCCCGAGTTTTCCCGCTCAAGTAGCAAAAAATTAATCTTCAGCTATTATCAGGCGCGTATGCGCAGCCTCGATATCGGGACATTCGCCCTCATCACGCTGATCGGCGGTTTCGCCGCCTGCGTCCTGCTGATGCCGGGGCTGCTGACGCCGGCGCTCGGCCTGCTGCTGGGGATTCTGGTGCTGGGTCTGGCCTATGCCGCCCCGGTCGCGGCCACCTTCCTGTGGCTGCTGGTGGTGGAGACCACACCGGAAATGTGGCTCTCCGACCTCATCGGCGATCATGAACTGATCATCGCCGCGCTGAAGATCGCCGGCCTGGCGCTGGTCGTGGTGACGATGCTGCGCCATGGCGCGCGGTGGGACCGGTTCAATCCGGGCTTCGCCTTCGCGGCGATGTTCGTCGCCGGCTTCGTTCACGGGCTCTGGCCGGGGCTTGGCGCGGTTGCCTCCGCGCGCTCGCTGATCGGCTCGGCGGCGCCTTTCGCCTCCGGATTCGCGGAAGTGCCGGATCGGTGGCGCCGCGCCGTGGTGCGGGCGGTGATCGCGGGGCCGGGATTCGCCGTCCTGTTCGGGCTGGTGCTGGCGGCGGCCGGGATTCGCGGCATGTATTACACCGAACTCGGAGCGGTGCGGCTGAGCGCCTCCAGCAGCCCGGCTTTCCTGGCGGGCTTCGCGCTCACCGGGGTCTATGCCGGGGTGGTCGAGTTCCTGCGCGCCGGGCGGAGGACGGAATTCGGCTGGATCGCGCTGAACCTGCTGATACTGGTCGCGACCGGAGCGCGGGCGCCGCTGTTTTTCGCCGTCATGATCCTGACCGGCATGCTCGGCTTCATCCGCTCGCCCTTTCTCCCGCCCCAGCGGCGGGCAATGCTCCTCGCCCTCGGCGGCATCGGCCTGGCGGTGGTGCTGATCGCCTCGTCCATGCTGCATTTCATCCGGGTGATCGACCTGCTGCATCTCGGCGATGCGGAGGATCTTTCGAACCGCAACCTCGTCTGGCCTTTCTTCGAGCAGGCCATCGCGGCATCTCCCTGGCTGGGCTGGGGCGTGGGGGCCGGCAAGGTCATCGTGCCGCTGCATTCGTCGCTGGGCATGCTTCTCGGCACCAATGCGGCGCATGAGGAATATCTGCGCATCGGCGCGGAAGGCGGCTTGCTGGGCCTGGGGTTGCTCCTGCTGATGATGGGCCTATGGGTCGTGCGGGGCAGCGCTGCGCTGCCATCGGCGCAGAGGCGTGCCATCCGGCTTGTATTCATCGCCTTCGCGCTGCATTCTGCGACGGATAATACTTTGATTGCAACGACTAGCCTTGCGTTCTTCACCTGGGCGAGGGCAGTGCTTGGCGAAACTCCAGATGGAAAACCGAAGGTGGTCAACACGCGATGAATGATGGCATGAAATTCTCCCGCCGGCGCCTGATCGCGGCTCCGGCCCTGGGCATGGCGGGCGCCGCCCTGGCGCGCACCGGCTTCGCGGCGGAAGCGGCAGCCGGCCCCGGCGCCCCGCCCATCGCCCCGCCCATTGCCATCGTCATGAATTCGGGCGGCGCCACCGTCTCGGAAATCGACATGACGACCAGGCGCGTGCTGCGCGAGGTTCCCACCTTCCGCGAACCGAGCCACTGGGCGCTGACGCCGGACCTGTCCAGGCTGCTGGTCAGCGACGCCTCCGGCAATGCGCTCTTCTTCCTCGATCCCTCCACCGGCAAGGAACTGGGGCACAAGCTGATCCCGGACCCTTACCAGCTCTGGTTCAGCCCGGACGGCAAATACCTCACCGTGAACGCGCTGCGGCTCAACCATGTCGATGTCTATCACGCGGATACGCTGAAGCTCGCGCGGCGTTTCCGTCCCGGCTCGATGCCCAGCCATCTCGCCTACCGGCCGGATTCGCGCTTCGTCTATGTCTCGCTGCAGGGCTCGAACGCGCTGTGCTGCTTCGATCTGCACGACATGAGCGAGAAATGGCGCGCGCCGGTGGGCAAGACCCCCGCCGGCGTGCTGTGGCACGACGGCAGGCTCCTGGTCGCGATCATGGGCGCCGATCATGTGGTGGTGGCCGATCCGGCGAGCGGCCGGGTGCTCCGCCGCATCGTCACCGCGCGCGGGGCGCATAACCTCTTCCGCACGCCGGACGAGCGGCATATCTACGTGACGAACCGGGTCGCCGGCTCCCTTTCGGTGCTGGACGCGGCGAGCCTCGACGTGGTGAAGCATATTCCCATGCCCGGAGGCCCCGATGACCTCTGCTTCGCGCCGGACGGCAAGCTCTGGATCTCGCTCCGCTTCGCCGAGGCCGTCGCCGTCTACGACCCGGTCACGGGCGGGATCGAGCGGATCGGCGTCGGCCGCTCGCCGCATGGCATTTTCATCTCGACCCTGCTGGCCGATGGAGCGGCCCGCAAGGCGATGGCGATTGCCTGATGTTCCCCGCCCATCCCTTCAACGACCTCGCGGGCTGGATCGAGCAGGTGGCGGTGCTGCCGGTGCTCTACCGGCTGGGGCTGATGAAGTGGGAGGAACTCTCCTTCGGCTGGACCCTGGTCGCGGTCTACGGCATGGCGCAGGTGCTGCTCAGCCTCGCCGTCTGCCTGCCGCTGGAGCGGCTCTATCCCGTCGAGCGGTGGGAGAGCAGCAAGCCGGTCTGGACCGATATCGCCTACACGATGCTGGCGCGGGTGGGAATCCTGCCGGTCATGACCTTCGTGCTGTTCTACCAGGCGCAGGTCGCCCTGGACGGGTTCCTGGCCGATCACGGCTATGTGCCGCCCATGCTGGAGACCATGTTCCCGCCCTTGTTCGGCCATCCGGCGCTGACCTTCTTCCTCTACGCGCTGATCCTGGATTTCGCCGATTACTGGCGGCACCGGCTGTCGCACCGGTTCCGGGTCTGGTACGCGCTCCACGCCGTGCATCACGCGCAGCGGCAGATGAGCTTCTGGTCCGACGACCGCAATCACCTGCTCGACGAGGGAGTCAGCTTCATCTGGTTCATGCTGGTCGGGCTGCTGATCGGCATTCCGCCGCTGCAATTCCCGCTGCTGGTGCTGATCCTGCGCTTCGTCGAGAGCTTCAGCCATGCCAATATCCGGCTCTCCTTCGGAA
>DASTAF010000049.1:0-5665 GCA_035713005.1 Acetobacteraceae bacterium | reverse complement strand
TGCCGGATCACCGCGATCAGCGTCGCCTCGATCTTGGCGAGCGCGGTGCGCGCCGAGACCTCGATGGCGATGTTCTTGTTGTGGAAGGTGACCTGGGCGTTCTCGATATCCTGCTGCAGCGCCCGCTCGCGATTCGCGAGCGCGACCTTGGAGAGCTTGTTCTTCTCGGCGTTGATCGCCTTCTGCTCCTGCTGCCACTTCCCCTCGCGCGCCCGCGCCTGGGTCGCCAGATCCTCGCGCCGGCCCTGGATGATCTTCTCCACTGCCTGCGCGGCGGTGGAATTCTGCATCACCTGCGAGACGGCGAGCACGCCCATCACCGCCGCCGGCGGCCCCTTTTCCTTCGGCAGCGCCGGCAGATTCGGAATCGGCGGCATCTTCGGCTGCGCCACCTGGGTCATGCCCGGCTGCCCCGTCATCGGCCCCTGCGGCAATGGCACCCTCTGCCGCGGCGCGGCAAGGGCATGGGCGGGCGCCGCCGGATGCGGGATGAAATAGCCGGGGCCACCGGAACCCTGGCTCAAATTCTGGGCCAGGGCCGGCGAGGCGGCCATGGCGGCCACGGTGGCGGCCAGAAAGGCGGATTTCAGGTGAGATCGTGTCACTAGAACCTCGTACCGAAGGAGACGCGGAATTGCTCGACCTGATCGTATTTGTGCTTCACGATCGGCTCGGCGAAGGAAAGGTTGATCAGGCCGAAGGGCGTGTTCCAGGCGACGCCGACGCCCACTGAAACGCGCGGCGCCGGGTTGTCGTAGATCGGCACCAGGGTGCCGTTCTGATAGATGGGCGTGACACCGCCGGAAAGACTGCCGACATCGGTGAAGGCAAAGCCGGAAACGCCGAGATCGGGCGAGACGGGCAGGGGGAAGTGCAGCACCGTGTCCTGCGTCCACATGAAGTTGCCGCCCAGCGAATCCCCGTAGATCTCGTCATGCGGGCCGACGCCGCCGGTCTGGAAGCCCAGCAGCGTGTCCCCGCCGAGGAAGAACCGGTCCGCGATCAGCGAATGATACCCGAACAGGTCGTAGAGATAGCCGCCGCCCGCATCGAGTTCGAGCACCCACTGCTTGTCGCCCAGCAGATGCTCCAGCGGAATGTAATATCTGCCGTTGGCGGTGAACTGCAGATACTTCGCCGTGCCGCCGAGGCCGGCGAAATTGGTGGTCAGCGCCAGATAGGTGCCGCTGGAGGGATCGAGCCGGTCGTTCAGATAGTCGAAGGTCAGGGTCTGGCCGATCTGCGACAGCGAGGACTGGCCCTGCTCGTTGGTGATGTAGAGGCTGGCGCCGGAGACGATGTTGTAGATGTCGCGCTGCGAGATCGTGTAGGTGAAGGCCTGCCGCACATGCTCGTTGTAGCGGAAGCCGACGCGGATATCCCCGCCGATTGACCGCTCGCTGAACACATAGGTGGTGGTGTTGTAGGTATCGGTGCGGAACAGATCGAAGCCGCCGATCAGGTTGCGGCCGAACAGATAGGGGTTGGTGACCCCGAGGTTGAACTGGGTGCCGCGCTGGGCCAGCAGTCCGCTGATCGAGGTGTCGATGCCGGTGCCGAGGAAGTTGTTCTGCGACAGGCCGATATTCAACAGCGCGCCGAGATCAGTCGAATAGCCGCCGCCGAGCGAGAAGCTGCCCGTCGCCTGCTCGTCGACATGGGTGTCGAGGATCACCTTGTCCGGTGCCGAGCCCGGCACGACCTTGATCGTCGGGTTCTTGAAATAACCCAGATTCTTGAGGTTCTGCTTCGAATCGGTCACCGCCGTCTCGTTGAACGGGTCGCCTTCGGCCAGTCCTATCTGGCGGCGGATCACGGAATCCTCGGTGCGGGTATTGCCGGTGATGGAGATGCGCTGGACATAGACGCGCGGCCCCTCGATCACCCGGAAGGTGAGGGCGACGGTGTGGTTCTTGTGATCCTCCTTCACGTCCGGCTCGACCTGGGCGAAGGCGAAGCCCTCGTTCTGCACCCTGGTCGAGATCGCCTTCACCGCCGCGCCGATGGCGTCGCCATCGAAGATCTCGCCCTTGCTGATCGGCACCAGCGGGCGCAGCGACTTGCCGGAGAGATGGCGGATCGAGGAAACCACCGCCACGTGCGAGATATGATAGCGCGGCCCCTCGTTGAGGACGAAGGTCAGGTAGAAGGATTTGCGGTCCGGCGCGAGCTGGGCGGTGGCGCTGTCGATTTTGAAGTCGGCATAGCCGTGATGGTAGTAGAATTTCCGCAGCAGTTCCTCGTCATACTTCACCCGCTCGGGATTGTATTCGTCGGCGCTGGAGAGGAAGCGGAACCAGGCGCTCTGCCGGGTGGAGATCACCTCCCGCAGCCGCCCCTGGCCATAATGGCGGTTGCCGATGAAGTTGATCCGGCTGATCAGGGTCTGCGGCCCGTCATGGCAGTCGAACACCACGTTGACGCGGTTTTCCGGCAGGCGGACGATCTCGGGCGTCACCGTCGCGTCGTAATGGGAGTGCTTGGCGTAGAGGGCGAGAATCTGCTTGCGCGCCGCCGCCGCCTCGGCGGGGGTGAACACGGCGTTCGGCTTCAGCGAGATGGCGGCCTTCATCTCCTTGTCGCTGACCGCCTTGTTGCCCTGGAAATACACCGCGTTGACGATCGGGTTCTCGACCACCCGGACGAGCAGGTCATCGCCCTGGCGAGTGATCGAGACGGTCTTGAACAGGCCGGTGGCGTAGAGCGTCTTCAGGCTGAGATTGATGTCATGCGCGTTGAACGGGCTGCCCGGCTGCGCCACCATGTAGGAGAGAATGGTGCTGGTATCGATGCGCTGATTGCCGGTGACGTCGATCGCCGCGATCCGCGTCCCCGGCGCCGCCGCGCGGGCATGGGCCGCATGCGGATGTGTCGCCGCCATGCTGGCGGGAGCAGGCAGAACCACCGGAAGCAGGCAGGCCGATGCCATCAGGGCCAATCGCATTCGCCGCAAAGAGAATCTCCCATCCACGTTTGGCCGATTCGGCCGGGGCCGGCTCGACATGCGCCCGGCGCTACGTTCTGAACCAGAGTTCATGAAGTCTCAAGCCATCCCTTGTGCCTTCCCGTTCGGGAGGCAAGCATGCGCCTAGCCGCTACCGCGCCGCCCCGCAAGGGGCGGGGCACGCTGAGGGTGCAAAACATCCCGCCGGATTTCTAGCCGAACAGATGCGCGACCCAGTTGACCACGCCCAGATGCCCGAGATCGTTCCAGGTGACGAAGACGATCATGAAGGCGAGAAAAGCGGCGCCGATCTGCAGACCGATTTCCTGCGCCCGCTTCGGCAGCGGCCGGCCATACAGCGCCTCCGCCAGATAGAACAGCAGATGCCCGCCATCGAGGATCGGGATCGGCACCAGATTGACCAGGCCGAGATTGATCGAGAGGAGGGCGATGAAGGAGAGGAAATCGGCAATCCCGAGCGTGGCCGCCTTGCCGGAAAGCTGGGCGATGCGCAGCGGACCGCCGAGATGCTTGGCTCCCTGATGAGCGGAAACCAGCTTCCACAGCCCTTCCAGCGTCGCCGCGGCCACTTTGTAGGTCTCTTGCTCCGCCGCCGCCGCCGCGCGCGGCGGCGAGAGCCGCCGGTAGGTCACGTCCGCGCCGACAATGCCCAGCTCGCCCAGCTTCCGCCCGTCCACGACGCGCGTCGCGCTGGTGAGCTGCGCGACCTCGGGCTTGCCATGGTGGAGATAGTTGATCGCCATCAGCGTGCCCGGCCTGTCCAGCACCTCGCGCTGGATGTCGAGGAAGCTTTTTACCGGCATGCCGTTGATGGCGGTGATGCGGTCGCCCGGGCGCAGCCCGGCGGCGGCGGCGGGAGAATGCGGCAGGAGCTGGCTGACCACCGGCTGCACCACCGGGGTTCCCGCGCCCATGAAGATCACCATGAACAGCAGGAAGGCGAGGACCATGTTGGCGATGGGTCCGGCTGCGACGATGATCGCCCGCGAGCCCAGCGGTTTCGAGCGGAAGCTGCCCGCCGCCGCCGCCTCCGGCGTCTCCCCGCTCAGATCGGCCCAACCCTGCATTTTCACGTAGCCGCCGAGCGGCAGGGCGGAGATTTTCCAGACGGTGCCATGCCTGTCGGTCCAGGAGGCGAGGGCGGGGCCGAAGCCCACCGAGAAGGCTTCCACCACCACGCCGCGCCATCTGGCTGCGAGGTAGTGCCCCAGCTCATGGAAAAACACGAGCACGCCGAGGACGACGATGAAGGCCAGCACCGAGCGGATGAAATCGATCATGTGTCAAATATTAGGAGGAAAGGACCGGATGCTCAAAATGGCGGCTTGGTCACAGGCAATGGTTCGGCAGCGGTCTGGCGGCAATGCCGGGGATACCCCTGGCCGGAGCCACCCTCGGGGCTCACGCTTGGCCGGCTTCCAGATTGCCCGCCAGTGCCTGCAGCCGCCGCGCGGCGGAAAGCGGCGCCGCACTCGGCCGGCCGAGCAGGAAGCCCTGGACGAGGTTGCAGCCCTCCACCCTCAGCGTTTCGAGTTGCGCGGCATTCTCGACCCCCTCCGCCGTGACATCGAGCCGCAGGCTGCGCCCCAGGGCGAGAATCGCCCGCACGATCGCCTCGGCTTCCTCGTCGATGCCGAGATTCTGCACGAAAGAGCGGTCGATCTTGATCTTGTCGAAGGGAAAGCGCCGCAGATAGCTGAGCGAGGAATATCCGGTGCCGAAATCGTCGAGCGCGATGCGGATGCCGTGGTCCTTCAGCCTGCGCAGCACCTTCAGCGTCCGCTCCGTGTCGCCGATCAGCACCCCTTCGGTGATCTCGAGCTCAAGCCGCTCGGGAGAAAGGCCTGACCGCGCCACCGTTTCCACGATCTCCTCCGCGAGATTGGGCGCGCGGAACTGGCTTGGGGAGAGGTTGACGGCGATGCGATAGGGATGCGGCCAGGAGGCGGCTTCGTTGCAGGCGGTGGCGAGGACATGGCGGCTGAGCGGCAGGATCAGCGAGGTCTCCTCGGCGAGCGGGATGAACTCGGCCGGCGAGATGAAGCCCCGGGTCGGGTGTCGCCAGCGCACCAGCGCCTCGAATCCCCTGGCTTCCAGCGTGCCGCAATCGACCAGCGGCTGATAATCCACCGTCAGCTCCTCGCGCGCGAGCGCCTGCCGCAGTTCCTGCTCCAGCATCCGGTGTTCGCGGAACTTGATGTCCATGCCGGGCTCGAAGAAGCAGAACGTGTTCCGGCCATCCCGTTTCGCCCGGTTCAGGGCCAGATCCGCCGCTTGGAACAGACCGCTCGGCTCGGCGCCATCCTGCGGATAAAGGGCGATGCCGGCCGAGCCGCCGATCGAGATCATCTGCCCGTCGATCTCGAAGCTCCTGCCGAGCACATCGACGAGGCGCTGGGCGAGCCCGGCGGATGAGGCGGGCTGTTCCCCGGTCACCTGCACGATCGCAAACTCGTCGCCGACGAGGCGCGCCACCATGTCCCCCTCGCGGACATTATGGACAAGCCGCGCCGCCGCCTCCTGCATCAGCCTGTCGCCCACCGCGTGCCCGTGCAGATCGTTGACCGACTTGAACCGGTCGAGATCGAGGATGAGCAGCGCCAGACTGCCCTGCTGGCGCCGAGCCTCGGCGACGGCTTCGGCAAGCCGCTCGTTGAAGAGGATGCGGTTGGCGAGCCCGGTCAGCGGGTCGTGATGGGC
>DASTAF010000048.1:0-4345 GCA_035713005.1 Acetobacteraceae bacterium | reverse complement strand
GACCGCGAGGCGCTGGCCTGGTGCGTCGGGCGGATCGGCGCGGAGAGCGGCGCGCTGCGCCAGGCCGCCGAAGCGCTCAGCCTCTATGCCGGGCGGAACGGGCGGCTTACCCTGGGGGATTGCATGGCCGCCCTGGGCGATCAGGGTTCGGCCTCGGTGCAGGATGCGGTGGACGCGGCGCTGACGGGCGACATTGCCGGGGCTGATCGGGCGCTCGGCCTCGCCATCGAGGAAGGAGCGGCACCCATCGGCATCATCCGCGTGCTGTTGAGCGAACTGGGCCGGCTGCGCCTGCTGGCCTATGCCGTTGCCGGCGGCGCATCGGCGCGGGATGCGGTTTCCGCCCTCCGCCCGCCAGTATTTTTCCGCCGCGCGCCCATCCTCACGCGCGCCGCCTCGATCTGGCGGGAAAAAACGGTTGCCGACGCCATCGCCGCCGCGCTGCACGCCGAAGCCGCCTGCAAGCAGGCCGCCGCCCCGGCGGAGACCATCTGCCGGCAGATCATCCTTGATCTGGCGCGGCGGATCGCAAAGCAGAACTGAGCATATCCTGAAGCGCCAGCGTGTTGCCGAGCGCGGCGCCCGAGGCAGTATTGTCGAATATGCACCAGCGTTCGGCGGCCGGGCTTTCCGCAAGCAGGGTCGCCATCCGGGCTATGTGGGCGGCATCGTACTCGGAATGATACATGACTGGCGAGCCGTGCAGCCGGAAATAGGCTAGGTCTACGAACCCGCCGGGATGTGCCGCTTCCGGCACCGGGGCGGGATCGGCCGCCACCCGCCCGATTCCCTGATCGAGCAGGCAGGATTCCGCCTCCACGCCGAACCAGCTCGGATGGCGCGGCTCGCAGATGATGGCTCCATTATGCCGCGCGCGGAGAAGCGCGAAAAACGGCGTGGCCACGCCCTGCTCGAAGCGCAGGCTCGGCGGCAACTGGACGAGGATCGGCCCCAGCTTGCTGCCCAGCGCCGAGACCTCGCCGAGAAACCGCGTCAATGGCTCCTCGACTCCTGTCAG
Source organism: Acetobacteraceae bacterium (assembly GCA_035713005.1). Lineage (GTDB taxonomy): Bacteria > Pseudomonadota > Alphaproteobacteria > Acetobacterales > Acetobacteraceae > Acidiphilium. The sequence continues at coordinate 3,327 of DASTAF010000048.1, read as the reverse complement.
TCGCCTCTCATGGGTGATCGACCTCGGGCACTTCACCGCGAAGCGGAACCGATCCGGCACCGTATCCGCCCAGCGCGCATAGGTCTCCGGCTTATGCGGCCGATAGAAGGAGGAATTGATCTCCACCCCGCCCAGAACGGCGGCATAGCGTTCAAGCCCGCTACCGGTGGCGGGAAACCTGGCGGCGTGAGGGCGGGATATGCTCCAGCCGGCGGTGCCGATGATGATCATGCACCGCGATCCGTATGCGTTCCCTTTCGCGCCGATGTGGCTAATATGCGTCTCATAACGGAGAGGATGGGAATGCCATGAGCCATGTGAAACGGATCGGCCACGATATCTCCGGCCGGATCGACACTGCCGCCCCCCAATACAGCCCGGTCTATAACCCCGCGACCGGCGAGCAAAGCGGCGAGGTCGCCATGGGCGATGCCGCCGCCGTGGACCGTGCCGTTCGCGCCGCCCGTGAAGCCTTCCCCCTCTGGGCAGCCACCTCGCCGCTGCGGCGCGCCCGGGTGATGTTCCGTTTCCGCGACCTGCTGGAGCGCGACCGGCGCGCCCTCGCCGCCATCATCACCGCCGAACATGGCAAGACCCTCGCCGACGCCGAGGGCGAGGTCACGCGCGGCATGGAGGTGGTGGAGTTCGCCGCCGGAATCCCGCATCTGCTGAAGGGCGAGTTCAGCGAGCAGGTGGCGAATGGCGTGGACGCCTGGTCGATCCGCCAGCCCCTCGGCGTCGCCGCCGGAATCAGCCCGTTCAACTTCCCCGTCATGGTGCCTCTCTGGATGCTCCCGGTGGCGCTGGCGACGGGCAACTGCTTCATCCTGAAGCCTTCGGAGCGCGATCCCTCTGCCAGCCTCAAGCTCGCGGAACTGCTGCGCGAGGCCGGGCTGCCGGAAGGCGTATTCTCGGTGGTGCAGGGCGGCAAGGAGGCGGTGGAAGCCATTCTCGCCCATCCGGGGATCGACGCGATCAGCTTCGTCGGTTCCACCCCCATTGCCGAGATGATCCACCGCGTCGGCACGGCGAACAATAAGCGCGTGCAGGCGCTTGGGGGCGCGAAGAACCACATGGTGGTGATGCCGGATGCCGATCTCGACCAGGCGACCGACGCGCTGATGGGCGCCGCCTACGGCTCGGCGGGTGAGCGCTGCATGGCAATCTCCGTTGCCGTCGCGGTCGGCGGAATTGGCGATGCACTGATCGAGAAACTCGCCCCGCGCGTGCGGGCGCTGAAAGTGGGGCCGGGAACCGATCCCGATGTCGAGATGGGGCCGCTGGTCACCCGCGCGCATTTCGACAAGGTGAAGTCCTACATCGATCTTGGCGTGCAGGAGGGAGCAAAGCTGGCTGTCGATGGCCGAGGGCTGAAGCTGCAGGGCTACGAAAACGGCTTCTTCATGGGCGGCTCGCTTTTCGATGATGTCACGCCAGGGATGCGCATCTACAAGGAAGAAATTTTCGGCCCGGTTCTTTCGGTGGTCCGGGCGGATAGTCTCGGCGATGCGGTCAAGCTGGTCAGCGACCATGAATTCGGCAATGGCGTCTCGATTTTCACAGAGAATGGCGGCGCGGCACGGGAATTCGGCATGCGAGTGAAGGCAGGGATGGTCGGGGTGAATATCTCGATTCCGGTACCGATGGCCTTCCACAGCTTCGGCGGCTGGAAGAACTCGCTGTTCGGCGACCACCACATGCATGGGCCCGAAGGCGTGCGATTTTATACACGCTACAAGGCTTTCACCCAGCGCTGGTTCACCGACAAGCGGCGCGGGACTGAGTTCTCGATGCCGACCCTGGCTTAAGGCGCTACTCGGCGGCCAGACGCGGAACCTCGTCGAGCGGTTCCGCGGCGAGCGCCGCCTCCAGCCTGCGCCATTCCGGCTCGGCCGCGCGAAGACTGGCTTCCTTGACGTGGCCGAAGCCGCGTATCCGCCCCGGAAGCCGCGCCAGGGCCAGTACATCCTCGAAGTTCAGCCTTGCCAGGCGCGGCAGCAAGGTGCGGATCGAGGATTCATAGCGGGTGATGAGCGCTCGCTCGCTCCGCCGCTCCTCAGTATGGCCGAAAGGATCGAAGCGCGTGCCGCGCAGGGGGCGAAGCCGCGCCAGGATGCGGAAGGCAGGCAGCATCCAGATGCCAAATTCCCGCTTGCGCGAATGGCCGCCATGCCCTCCCAGCCAGGGCGGCGCCAGATGGAAGCGCAGGCTGTAATCTCCCTCGAACCGCGCCTCCAGCGCGCGGCGGAACTCGGGCCGGGCGTAGAGCCGCGCGACCTCGTACTCATCCTTGTAGGCCATGAGCTTGTGGAAATTCCGCGCCACCGCCTCGGTCAACTCATGCGATTCCGGCCGCGCTGCGGCCTCGGCGGCGCGCACCGCCGCCACCAGTTCCATGAACCGCCCAGCGTAACGGGCATCCTGATAGGCCACGAGATCATCGCGGCATCGCGAGATCAGCGCATCCAGATCGGCGGTTTGCGGCACCGGTTCCGGCAGCCGCGCCCGTGCGCGTGCCTCTATCCGCTTCGGATCATGCGCGGCGGCACGCCCCCAGGCGAAGGCGGCGAGATTCATCTCCACAGCTTGCCCATTGAGGCGGATCGCCTGTTCGATCGAGGCGCGGGACAGGGGGATTTTTCCCAGTTGCCAGGCATGGCCGAGCAGGAACGGATTGGTCGCGATGGCATCCCCCAGCAGCGCCGCCGCCAGCGCCGTCACATCGAGAGCGGCAACCCGTCCGGCGCCGATCCGGCTTTCGATGACGCGGCGGATCTGCCGCACCGGCAGGGACATGTCGGGGTTGCGAATGAAAGCGCCAGTGATGGTCTCGTGCAGATTGAGCACGGCGAAGGATCTGCCCTCGCCCAGCGTGTCCAGCGCTTCGGCACCGCCGGTCACCAGCACATCGCAGCCGAGCAGGAGATCGGCCTCCCCTGCCGGAACCCGATGCGATTGCGCGCTGCCCGCGCCGCTGCCGAGGCGGATATGGGAGATGACGGCGCCGCCCTTCTGCGCCAGCCCTGTCACATCCAGCACGCTGACCGGCCTGCCTTCGAGATGCGCGGCCATGCCCAGCAGGGCGCCGGCGGTGACGACGCCGGTGCCGCCGATGCCGGCGATCAGCATGTTCCAGTGCTCACCGGACGGCAGCACGGGCTCCGGCAGATCATCCGGCGCGACCAGGGCGGCTTCCGGTTTCCGCAGTCTGCCGCCATGAACCGTCACGAAGCTGGGGCAGAATCCATCGACGCAGGAGAAATCCTTGTTGCAGGAAGACTGGTCGATGGCGCGCTTGCGGCCGAATTCGGTTTCCACCGGAACCAC
>DASTAF010000047.1:0-2188 GCA_035713005.1 Acetobacteraceae bacterium | reverse complement strand
GCTACAAGGGGGCGGGCCGCCGGGTCTATCCGGGCTTCATCCAGCTCACCTCCTTCATGTCGATGAATCTGGACCGGCATTTCCGCGCCAATCTGCGCCAGTTCCGCGCCCTGATGATGGGCGATGTCGAAGCGAGCCTGGTGCACCGCAAGTTCTACGATGAATATCTCGCGGTGATGGACCTGACGGCGGAATTCTACCTGGAGACCGTCAGGCGGATCTTCCAGGATCACGAGCTGCCGCGGGGCGAGCTTTCCTGGCGCGGCATCCCCGTGCGGCCCGCCGCCATCCGCGGCACTTTCCTGCTGACGGTCGAGGCGGAGCGGGACGATATCTGCGCCCAGGGGCAGACCAGCGCGGCGCTCGACCTGTGCTCCGGCCTGCCGGACGGGATGAAGCATCATCATCTGCAGGAGGGCGTGGGGCATTACGGCGTGTTCAGCGGCCGCCGCTGGGAGGGCGAGATCTATCCCGTCATCCGGGACATGATCCGCTCGCGCGGCCCCCAGGCGGTCTCCTGAGCCTCAGCAGCCGTTCCCGCGCAGGCTGAAGGAGCGGACCAGATTGTTGACGACGGTGAAGGTCGTCTCGCAGCTATAGGTCGCCACCTGGGGCGGAAATCCACCCCAGCCGCCCCAGCCGCCGCCCCAGTAGAACGGCCCCATGAAGGGCGGATAGCCATAGGGGCCATAGCCATACGAGCCCGGAATATATTGGGTGCTGCGGTGGATATAGGCCATGTAGGTCACGCCCTTGACCGTCACCGTCCGGTTCGGCACGCCGAGATCCTGCACCAGCACCTGCTCGGGCTGGCCGACGAACTGGGACATCCGCTCCGCCAGGCTCGGCCCGGTGACGCAGCCCGCGAGGCCGATCGCCAGCAAGGGCGCGGCCAGGGTCCATGTGCGCATGATGAGCTCCTCGCTCCAGGGAGATATCCGTCATGTCATATAGTAGCGCCCTTATGTATCGCATATGTTTCACATTGATAACACGTCGGTGATGCGCGCCGCCCCGGTGGCGATCATCGCCAGCCGGTCGAAGCCCAGCGCGATGCCGGCGCATTCCGGCATGGCGGGCAGGGCGGCGAGCAGCGCCTCGTCCAGCGGCCAGCCCTCGCTTCCATACAGGGCCGCGCGCCGGGCGCGGTCGGCCAGGAAGCGGGCGCGCTGCTCGGCGGCATCGGTCAGCTCGGCGAAGGCGTTGGCCAGCTCCATCCCGCAGAGATAAAGCTCGAACCGCTCGGCGAGGCGTGAATCGCGCGGATCGCGCCGCGCCAGTGCGGCCAGCGGCGCCGGCCAGGCGCTGAGGAAGGTCGGGCAGGCGCGGCCCAGATGCGGCTCCACCCGCTCCAGCATCAGGCGGAAGAACAGATCCTCCCAATCCTCGCCTTCCCGCAGGGCGATCCCCGCCGCCCGCGCCAGCGCCGGGGCATCCCCCACACTCGCCAGCACCTCGATGCCGGCGAAGCGGCGGAACGCCTCCGCCACCGAAAGCCGCTCGAACCGGCCGAGCCGGGTGGTGACGCCGCGGCAGCTCACCTCCGGCGGCAGCACGGCGCGCAGATAGGCCTCGGTCTCGTCCATCAGATCGTCGAGCGAGGCGCCGGGCCGATACCATTCCAGCATGGTGAATTCGGGGGAATGGGTGTCGCTGCCTTCCTCGTTGCGCCAGACCCGGGCGAGCTGGAAGATCGGCCCGGAGCCCGCCGCCAGCAGCTTCTTCATCGAGAATTCCGGGCTGGTGTTGAGCCAGAGCGGCCTGCGCCCGCCATCGGGGGCGACGCGCTCGGTGCGGAAGGCGCGGAGATGCACCTCCTCGCCGGGCACCGGCACCGCGTAGGGCGTCTCGACCTCCAGATAGCCCCGCGCGCCGAAAAAGGCGCGGGTGGCCGCCGCCAGCGCCGCCCGCCGCCGGAGCCGGGGCAGCCGGGCGGCGATCCGCTCCGGGTTCCAGCCCTGTCCATCCGCCGCTTGAGCCATCCCACCCCGCCCGATAGATAGGGCACCATGCCCGACAGCCTCACCGATACCAGAACCCGCACCCTCCGCGCCACGGATGAGCTGATCGAGGCCGGGCTGGCGCCGGAGGCGGCGCGGGAAGGGCTGGAAGCGGTGGCCCGGCGCTATGCCATCGCCATTTCGCCCGCGCTCGCGGCGCTGATCGAGCAGCCGGAGGATGCCATCGG
>DASTAF010000046.1:0-11209 GCA_035713005.1 Acetobacteraceae bacterium | reverse complement strand
CAGGAACAGCTCGGCCCAGAAGAGCCAAAAGCGAAAGGAGAAAAATTTAGCCTTGACCCCATCATGACAGCCAAAACATAGTTAAAGGGCGGGTCAATTCTCGATGAAAATCCCGGGTCAGATCTCAGTGGAAATCAACAGTGAGCGCCTCGGCCGCCAAGCCGGGCGTCCCGAACAGCAGGACGTCGCCGCCGGCGGGTGTCAGGTCGGCGGCATCGTTGAGCAAGGCGCGCGAAGCGTCAGCGGTGAAACGCCATTCGAAATCGAGCGGATGGGGTAGCGGCAGCAGCGAGCGCCCGTCGGTGCCGCTCGCAGAGCCGTTCTTAGCCTCATGGCGCACCGCTGCGGGCAGGGCTGGGTTGATCGCGCCTGTTGCGGCAAGCCGGTCGAGCGACGCCAGAAGCTCGGTTGGGTATACGCCGGGCAGTCGGCGGAGGAGCCCCGCGTAATGAACGACGCCGTCGGCAAGTGCCTCGGCGATCCAGGCGTCGACCCTGACGCGAAACGCAGCCTGAGAAGTCGAGCGGCGCGAGGCGATCATGCAGCCCTCGTCCGCAAGGGCACGTCGCAGATCGGGAGCGCGCGGTGCTCGGCCGGGAAACGGTGCTGAAGCTCGTCCGTCCAGGCGGCGATCGCCTCTTCCTGGACGGAGAGGCTGCGCTCGCGCGCATCATCGCGCGCAAGGCGCTGCTCGACCGGGGTGAAGACCTGGATCCGCAACGGGATCACGCGAAGCGGAAAATTCGGGTCGATTGCCTGGAGCCGATCGATGAGGTTCGCGACGCCTTGGCGGACTCCGTCCTCGTGCGGCGAGGTTAGGGTGACATAGCCATAGACGTCGAGCCCGAGGCCAAGTACGCGCCGCAGTATGTCAAACTGGCGGTCATAGTCTTCTGGGGCAGCGCGCGTGTTGAAGGCGAAAGAGCGGGCATCGAAGCCCTTGACGCAGCAGACTCGGCCGTAGTTTCGATAACCCTGAAGCCGGGCAAGCTCTTCGCGTGAGAGTGCGTCGAAGAGATAGGTCGTGCTGAGATTGTCGTCTGTCCACAAATATGTGCTGTCCGCGAGGCCAGCGTCGGTGAGCGAGCGCATCATCCACGGCGTCCATTCCGGGACGAGGTCAGGCGAACCGCCCGACAGGTCGATAATGCGCGGCGCTTCAGGAATCTGCCGATAAAGTCCCACAAGTTCGTCGGCCGTAAACCAAGCCGAGCGCTCGGGATCAGCTTTCAACAACTCCTCTGGCACAAAACAGTACCAGCAGCGCCAAGCGCAGGCGGCGTTCTGAAAGACCAGTGCCGTCATCATGTTCGGAACCGGCGTGACGCCGAGCGCGCGGCAGGCCGGGGCGATCGGCCGAGGGTTGGCGGGCCAACCCTCGGCGGTGGCCATCCGAAAGTGCCGGACCCGGCCATAGCCGTTGCAGTTGGCCGGGAGCGTGAGATCAACCTCCTGACCCGACCCCGCCAGGCGGGAGATCAGTACGTGACCGCCGTCGACGTCGATTGCGCGCGCCCTCAGACGCGCCGCAAAGCCGGGAGTGTCGATCGGCTTGGTCGCGCTGGTCACGGATGCAAGCCCTCCGGGTCGGGCGGCAAGCCGCGCGACCGACGCGGCACCTTGATCGGCTCGTCGGCGAGATCGGGCAGCTTCTCATCGAGGAATAAGTCGACGAGGCTCACGCAATAATCGAACTCGATGTCAGTCAGCGGCCTGCCCTTCGGGATGTCGTGCCAATATTCGAGGCAGGTCCGGCAGCAGGTGGCGGTGGCATGCTGGACATAATAGATCGCGTTGCCTTCCAGGGGCGTCTGACGGCCGTCGCGGGGTGGCTCGGCGACAGCAAGATATTTGCGCAGGCGATCGCGCGCGGACTCCTTCAGCTGGTCACGACCCTTGCGCTGGGCATGGCGCATCGCGGCCTCATCGACCCGACGATGGAAGAAGTGATGGCGGATCATCTCGTGCTGGAGCGCCTGAAAGGTATGCGCCGCGTCGCCTTTGTCGCGGCGATGCAGGCGCTTCCAGTCGACGAGGTCAGCGCCGCAGGCGCGGCATTTGCCCCGCTGGTCCGGCGTCATCTTTTTGAGCTGCTTGAAGCAGTGCAGATCATTGTCGCAGTCGGTCGAAGTACATTTTATGTCGAGGGGCCGGGGCTTCTGGAACTCGGCCATTTCGAACCTCAATGAAGGGCGCGATCGAGCAACTGCCGATCGAGCTCGTTGTCGATGTCATAGGGAAAGCGCTCGACGAAGACGTCGCGCGCGATCGTCCAGGGGTCGCCGTCATCGGCCTGGAGATTGGCCGCTGTGCCCCACCAGTTTACACCCTGCCAGGAAAGCCGGAACGCGAGATAGTTCGCAAGCGCCCCGACGCTGACGCCGTTCTTCGCCGAGATGGTCGGAACGACGCTTTTCAGCCGCTCGACCGAACTGCGCGCCGCCTGAACGCAAGCCTGCGCCAGAGTCTCGGCCTTGCCGTCGAGCACAACCTCACCAGCAAACTGACTTGCGGCGATCTCCTCGTCCGAATTGCGCCGCTCGGCGGATGTCTCGTCGGCTTCGATCACCTCCAGCGTATCGGCATCCGGACGCTGGCCCGCGTGGAAAAGCTCGTGCAGGAGATCGAACAGCCAGCGCGCCTCGTGCTTTGAGGTCTGCTTCAACACGATAGCGTTGCGCCCCTCATATCGCCAGCAAGCGCCGTGGAAAGCGCCCCGATCGCGCAGCGGCAGTACTACAACGCCCAAATCCCAAGCGGTGTGAAGCGCGCTTCTGAGATCGACAGTCTCGTACCGGTCCAGGATGCAGCGATGCATCGCCTCCGCATCGGTCGGGATCTCGCTCTTGGACAAAGAGCGCGCACCCCTCAGCGCGACAACCGCCAGGTAATTGGCGTAGGCGGCGTAGAGGCTGGTCGTCGCACGCGCCCGATTGGCGGGCATCTTGAACCGCGCTTCCGCCGCGGCAAAGCGCGGTGCGACAAGTGCCTGTGCTCCGAACACATTGTCACGGGTCCAGCCGAATACCCGCTCCAAAACGGCGCCCGCCTTCGTCGTCAACGCATAATCATCGTCTTCGCTGGCGACTTCGCCGCTGGCGCGGGCAGCATCGGGCGAAGGCAGCAGCCGCGACAGCAGAAAGTCGCGGTCGAGCCCGACCTGGCGCAACTTGCTGACCAGCCCGCCAAAACTGTTCGGCGCAACCGGCAGCAGGATGTCGTTCTTTATCCGCACGCCGAGCGCGTCCGCGATCTCGCGCAGACGCTGGTAGCTTGCGGAAGCGTAGCGTTCCGCCTCGTAGCGCTGGATCTGCTGCTCCTTGAGGCCGAGCCGGTCGGCCAGCGCTCTTTGGCTCAACCCCCCGGCGATGCGCGCTTTGATGAGGCCGTCCGCCAGCTCGTCGAACGAATTGATGGAGATAACCGAGAGGTCGGCCGACTTGAGACGTTCATATTCAGCGATCTCGGCCTGAAGCTCGGCGAGCTGGCTTTCCATCGCCTCGCGCTCTGCCTGCAACAGGCGCGGATGTATGTCCGCCCGGGCCGGCGCCTTGGCAAGGTCGTCGATCACCTTGCGGAAGCGATCAGCCTCGCTGCGCGTGATCCTGTACTGCCGTTCGTTGGTAATCATGGCAGGCTCCAAGGTCGATGTTGACGACGCCCTTGGGGACTCCGTTGCGGTCCTTCATGAAGAAGTCGCGGTAGAGAATGCCCGGGGCGGCGGCTGCGGTCGCCGGAAAGAGCTCGCCAAGATATTTGGATTTCATCGCTGCGCGCGCATTGGTGAAGTCGAGCAGCACGGGATCGAGGCGGTAGGGGTCGACCCCGTAGGTGTCCCAAGCTCCGTCATAGTCCTCCGGCAGGTCCTTTAATGAAACGAAGCTTCCATCGAGCAGAACCGAACGGCATCCCGCGCCGGCAAGATTCTGTAGAGCCGCGAGTAAGCCGCCGACGAGGCGCGTGCGATGGCCGTTCCCGCCAAAGCGTGGGGCAACCTCGCTCCAGGTGGCGTCGTGCACGCCTAAGGGCAGGTAGCCCGTCAATGGATCTGCATCCGGAAGCATGACCCAACAATATCGTTGTGTTGGGCGTTCGTCAAGCGTTCTCGTCACTCGGAACTTGCGCAACCTTGCAGCGGCCAACCCGACGAACTCGCCAAGCTAGTGCGATCTAACCGGATTAGCTGCGAAGGGAGTTTCGTATGCTGCACTTTGAATCGCCCTGGGTTTGACAAGGGCGACGACGTTCGTGACGATCGTTCGGTCGCAAAACGCGCGGCCAGTGGCGAAACCATAAGCGTCTTCGGATGCCGACCCCATTGGGGGCCGCGGCACCGGAGCTCGATTGGATTGGCCGTTCCCGTGCGTGATCATCAGCTAGCGCCAGAACGGGTGGGCTAATGGCGGTATTTCGTCGACGGAACTCGGAGGTCCGCTGGCTACATTTGGCGGTCGGCTTCGGACGCTTGTCGCCGGTGTTGAGTGGCGATGGACAACTGCATCGGGTTCGTCCGGGACACGAGCCATGAGACGTTCCTTCCCAGGCATTACTCGGGAGAGCCGGTTTCCGGGCGCTGGCGTGAGCGCAGGCTCTATCGGCTTGTTCAGGAGCGGCGCTCAAATTGCCGGCTTGGCATGGTCCCAGTGTCTGCGGGGTTTCGTCGGGACCCAGATCTCAGCCAAGCCCTCCGCACCCGTGCGCCCGCCACAGCCCGCCGCCCGCTGCTTCCCCAGTGCTTCCCCGTTACCAACCGAAAGGCCGGGGAAGCAAAAAGCGGCCCCGAAGGACCGCTCTAAATCTATGATTTCCTTGAGAAAATCTGGAGCGGGCGAAGGGATTCGAACCCTCGACCCCAACCTTGGCAAGGTTGTGCTCCCGTACGGGTCCTTCCTTCGAGCCGGAATTGTATCATTTGCCGTAGGCAATTCCCCATTATCCGGAGTTGCCCCACCTGTCATGGCCAACCCTGGCTCAATCCGACCGGAGTTATACCATAATCTGTCAATATCCGCACAAACGCTAAGAGATTGAATATAAAAGACTATTTGTCCGTTGACAGCTTATGGTTTGACCGGTGACATCTTATGGTATGACGGACAACACAAATGAACTCTACACCTTCAGCTCCGCCCGTATGTATCCTCGAAGCGCACGATGTCGTCCTCGCCGAGATAGGCGCCGGACTGCACCTCGATCAGGGTGAGCGGAATCCGCCCCGGATTCTCCAGCCGGTGGACGCAGCCGAGCGGCAGATAGATGCTCTCGTTCTCGCGCACCAGCAGGGTTTCATCGTCCCGGGTGACGACGGCGCTGCCTCCCACCACCACCCAATGCTCAGCCCGGTGGAAATGCTTCTGCAGCGAGAGCTTGTGCCCTGGCAGCACCACGATGCGCTTGACCTGGAAGCGGTCGCTCTGGATCAGCCCCTCGTAGAAGCCCCAGGGCCGGTAGCAGCGGTTGTGCGATTCGGCTTCCGCCCGGCGCTCGCGCTTCAGCCGGTCCACCACCCGCTTTACGTCCTGCGCCCGGCTCCGATGCGTCACCAGCACCGCATCCGGCGTCGTCACCACCACCACGTCCTGCAGCCCCAGCACCGCCGTCAGCTTGCCGTCGCTCCGCACGTAGCAGCGGGCGGACTCCTCGATCACCGCGTCGCCATGCGAGGCATTGCCGGCATCGTCCTTCTCCGCCACCTCCCAGATGGTGGACCAGGAGCCGACATCGGACCAGCCGAAATTCGCCGGCACCACTACCGCATGATCGGTCTTCTCCGCCACCGCGTAGTCGATGCTGATATCCGGCGCCGTGGAGAAGGCCTCGGCATCCAGGCGGATGAAATCGAGATCGGCCTGGCGGGCATCGAAGCTCGCCCGCACCGCGCGCATCACCTCCGGCGCGAAACGCTCCATCTCGACCAGGATGGTGCGGGCGGTGAACATGAACATGCCGGAATTCCACAGATGCCGGCCATCGGCGATCATCCGCGCCGCCGCCGCCGCGTCCGGCTTCTCGATGAACCGGGCCAGCCGGAAGGCGCCCTCATGGCCCGGCAGTTCCTCGCCCTGCTCGATATAGCCATAGCCGGTCTCCGGGCTGACCGGCTGCATCCCGAAGGTGACGATATGGCCCATCCGCGCCGCATCCGCCGCAATGGCGAGGGTGGCGGAAAGCGCCTCGGGATCGGCGATCGCGGCATCGGCGGCCATCATCCAGAGCAGCGCGTCCGGGTCGGTCTCGGCGGCCAGCACCGCCGCGGCGGTGATCGCCGGGGCGCTGTTGCGCCCCACCGGCTCCAGCAGGATGCGCGGCCTGGCTATTCCCATCTCGCGCATCTGCTCGGCGATGATGAAGCGATGCTCCTCGTTGGCGACCACGATGGGCGGCGCGAAGCCCGGCCCGGCGGCGCGGGCGGCGGTTTCCTGCAGCATGGTCCGCTCCGAGATCAGCGGCCAGAACTGCTTGGGATAGGCCTTGCGGGAGACCGGCCACAGCCGGGTTCCCGTCCCTCCGGAAAGGATCACCGGAATGATGGTCTGCGCCTGTGAAATCGTACCGTCAGCCATGTCACGCCTCATTTATCGCCAGCCGGTGATTGCCAGCGGCGCGCTTTCCTGTCCAGCATCCGGAGATGACGGAAGATGGAAGCTTTTATGCCCGATGCCGGTAAATATTGCCTGAACGAGCTGACCAGCGCGGAATTCCGCGCCCTGCTGCCGCGCCGCCCGGTGATCCTGCTGCCGCTCGGCAGCCAGGAGGATCAGGGGCCGCACGCGCCGATGGGCGATTACCTCCTGGCCGAGATCCTCGCCGCCCGGATCGCCCGCGCGGCGGACGAGGCCGGAACGCCGGCGCTGGCCGCGCCCGCCCTGCCCTTCGGCGCCGCCGACCATTTCGGCTCCAGCCCCGGCGGGCTGGCCCTCGCGCCGGCCAGCTTCCGGGCCGTGCTGGCCGACCTGCTGGCGGATCTGCTGCGCCATGGGCTGAACCGCATCGTCATCCTCAACGGCCATGGCGGCAATGCGCCCATCATCCACGAGGTAACGCTCGGCATCCGCCGCGCGCAGGGCGTCATCATCCCCGCCTTCTATCTGTGGAAGATCGCGCGCACTCTGATGGAGCGGCGTGTCGGCGGCGGCCGGTTCGGCCATGGGGCGGAGCCGCTGGCATCCATCGCCATGGCGCTGCGGCCCCGCGCCGCGCGCCCCGATCTCGCGGTTGCCCCAGCCGGTACGGGAAAAATGCTCAACCTGAGCATAAAGGGCTTCGGCGCCCTGGATTTCGAGGGGGCGGAAGTGGACGCGCCGGTGGAGTTCGATCTCGTGGCGCCCAATTCCACCACCGCCGATGCCCGTCCTGCCTCGGCGGAACTGGGCGAGGCGGTGGTGGACGAGCTGGTGGCGCTGGCGGCGCGCTTCGTCGTGCATTTCGCGCGGAACGCATGATCGCGCCCTGGATTCCCATCACCCTCGCCGCCGCCGTCTTCCAGGTCCTGCGCACCGCCCTGCAGGCGAAGCTGCGCGGCACGCTCTCCGCCGGCGCCGCCGGCTTCGTGCGCTATTCCTATGCGCTCCCGGTCGATGCCCTGATGCTCGGGGGCGCGCTGGCCCTGCTGCACGCCCCCATCCCCACGCTTTCCCCGGCCTTCCTGGCCCTGTGCCTGGGGGGCGGGATATTCCAGATCTTCGGCACGGTGCTGCTGATCCTCGCCTTTGGCTACCGCAACTTCGTGGTCGGCACGGCCTATGCGAAAACCGAGGCGGCGCAGCTCGTCATCGTCTCGGTGCTGTTCCTCGGCGTGCGGCTGCCGCCGCTTGCGATCGCGGGGATCGTCATCGCCGTTTGCGGCGTGCTGTTCCTCTCCTTCGCCGGCCAGCGCCTCGCCTGGCGCGACCTCGCCCGCGCCTCGGCGCAGCCCGCGGCGCTATGCGGGCTGGCGGCGGGATTCTGCTTCGCCTGCACCGCCCTGCTGGTGCGGCGGGCGACCCTGAGCCTGCCCGCCTCCACCCCCCTCATGCTGAAGGCGTTGCTGACCCTCTGCGTCACCAACGCGCTGCAGACGCTGGTCCAGGGCGGCTACATGGCGATCCGCACCCCGGCGGAACTGCTCCGCAGCTTCGCCCTCTGGCGCCCCGCCTCGCTGGTCGGGCTGAGCTCGGCGCTCGGCTCGGCCTGCTGGTTCGCCGGCTTCGCGCTGACGCAGGTGGCGCTGGTGCGCGGCTTCGGGCAGGTGGAGATCATCTTCACCATCGCGGCGGGGCATTTCTTCCTGAAGGAACGGTTCAGCGCCGCCGAGACGGCAGGGCTCCTCCTGGTGACGGCGGGGGTGATCCTGATCGCGGTTTAGGCGTCGAGCAACTCGCAGAGCGGTGCGAAGACCGTGTCGGGCCCGTAATGGCGGGTAATGTAGTCCAGCGCCGCCGCCTCGCCCGGCGGATCGTCGAGCGCGGCGAGGATCGCCTCGGCGAAGTCCACCGCGCCCTCCCCCCGGATGAAGGGCGCCGCCGGGTCGGGGGCGAAGCCCTCCAGGCTCGGCGGGGTGGCGACGGTCCAGAGCCCGTGGCGGGCATAGTCGAGCAGCTTGATCTTCAGCCCCGATCCCACCCGCAGCGGCGCTATGGCCAGCGCCGCCTGATGCAGCGGCTCCGCCAGATCGGGCTGGCGGCCCAGCCGGTGCACCCCCTCCGGCAGCCCGCCGAGCACCATGCCCGAATCCCCCACCAGGTCCAGCGTGATGCCGGAACGGTGCAGCGCGAGCAGCGGCCATATCTCGGCCAGGAACCAGTTCAACCCGTCGAGATTGGGCAGGGAATCGCTGCCGACGAAAACCAGCCGCCGCTTGTCGCGCTCCACCGGCTCCGGGCGCGGGCAGGGAATCGCCGGCATCGGCGCGCTGATCACCGGCAGCCCGGGGCAGAGATCGCGCAGCAGTTCCGCCTCCGCCTCCTGGATCGCCACCAGCGCGTTGGCCTTGCCGAGCAGCTCCGCCTCGTCCTGCCGCGTCAGCACCGGCGGCTCCACCCGGTAGCCGGCGAGCCGGAGCGCCGCGTGGCGGCGGTGGAACACATCATGCGCGATCAGGGCCGAGGGGATGCCCGCCAGCCCCGGATGATCCAGCACCGGGGCGCGGAAGATCGTGTCGATCAGGATGGCGTCCGGCCGGGATGCCGCGATGCGCTCCCCGCACCAGGCCGCCTGGGCGGCGGTGGGGAAGGCGCCGAGCACGGCATCCGCCCCGCCAGATGCACGCCGCATGTCGCGGATCGCGCGGGAAGGCAGGATCGCGCGGGCCAGCCCGGCGAGCGCCGCCCGTGGCTCGGCGGCCATCACCCAGGAGCCGGCGCGCCAGAGCCGGGGGCCGGAGACGCCGACATTGCCAGGAAGCCGGGTGAGCGGGCGCGGCAGGCGCGGACGCGTCAGCAGGATGTCCACCTCGTGACCGCGCCCGGTAAGATGCGCGATCAGGGCCCAGTTCATCGCCAGATGCCCGGCAGCGCCTGGCCGGGGCAGTTCGTCGGTTACGAAGGCAAAGCGCCGGAAGGGCAGCCTGCTCAGCCCGCCTGCGCCTTCGCGGCGGACGACTTCGCGATGCCCTTCTCATCGAGCAAGGTCTGCAGCTCGCCGGACTGGAACATCTCGGTCACAATGTCGCAGCCGCCGACGAACTCGCCCTTGACGTAGAGCTGCGGCACGGTCGGCCAGTTGGAGAACTGCTTGATGCCGTCCCGCAGGCCCGGCTCCTCCAGCACGTTCGCCGTCTTGAAGGGCACGCCCATGTGGGTGAGGATCTGCACCACCCGGGCCGAGAAGCCGCATTGCGGGAACATCGCCGTGCCCTTCATGTAGAGCATGACGGGATTCTCGGCGATCTCGGTCCTGATGCGGTCCGCTACTGGGTTATCCATTGATTGTCTCCTGTATGCGCCCGCCTTATTCGGGGGCAGATGTCTGAAGCGCCAAGGCGTGGAGGGCACCGCCCATGCGGCCCTGCAGGGCGGCATAGACCAGCTGGTGCTGGCGCACGCGCGGCAGGCCGCGAAACTGCTCGCTTACCACCGTCGCGGCGTAATGATCGCCGTCCCCCGCCAGGTCCTCGACCGTCACCCTGGCATCCGGCAGGGCTGACTTGATGAGGGACTCGATTTCGTTGGCGGACATCGCCATGAAAGATTTCTCCGCTCAGGCGAACCATGCGGCGAAGAACCGCCCATGGCTTTCCCTGATTTCTGCGAGAGATATGGCAATGCCCTCCGGCAGTGTCAAATGATCGCCGCCCGTCCGGCCGAGGCGCAGGATGGGCACGCCTGCCCCGGCCGCCTCCGCCAGCACGGCCTCCGCCTCGCCGGTGGCCAGCACGTAGCGCGCCTGGTCCTCGCCGAACCAGAATTCGTGCGGGGCGAGGCCGCGCGGCGGCGGGTTCAGCGCCGCGCCCGTCCCGCCCGCCATCGCCATCTCGGCGAGCGCCACCAGCAGCCCGCCATCCGCGACGTCATGGCAGGCGGATATACTCTCCCTGAGTATAAGCCGGCGGACGAAATCGCCATGGCGGCGTTCCGCCTCAAGATCGACCGGGGGCGGCGCGCCCTCCTCGCGTCCGCCGATCTCGCGCAGCCAGAGGGACTGGCCCAGCGCGCCGCGCGTCTCGCCGATCAGCAGCAGATCGAGCCCCGGCCTCAGGGCGACGCCCACTGCCTTCGCCGCATCCTCGATCACCCCAAGCCCGCCGATCGCCGGGGTGGGCAGGATCGGCCGCCCCTCCGTCTCGTTGTAGAGGGAGACATTGCCGGAGACGACCGGGAAATCCAGCGCCCGGCAGGCCGCAGCCATGCCGCGGATGGCGCCGACGATCTGCCCCATCACCGCCGGCTTCTCGGGATTGCCGAAATTCAGATTGTCGGTGACGGCGAGCGGCGTGGCGCCGGTGGCGGTGATGTTGCGCCAGGCCTCGGCCACCGCCTGGGCGCCGCCCGCCTCGGGATCGGCGGCGCAATAGCGGGGCGTGGTATCGGTGGTGAGGGCCAAGGCGCGCTTCGAGCCGTCGATCCTGACGATGGCGGCGTCCGCCTGTCCGGGGCGCTTCACCGTCTGCCCGCCCACCGCGCTGTCATACTGGTCCCAGATCCAGGCGCGGGAGGCGAGGTCCGGGCAGCCGATCAGCGCCAGCAGCGCCTCCCTGATTCCCAGCGGATCGTCCACCCGCCCGAGCGGCGCG
>DASTAF010000045.1:0-4113 GCA_035713005.1 Acetobacteraceae bacterium | reverse complement strand
GCTCTGGCTGGACGAGGTGCTGACGCTGAACCGGGCCAGCCTGCCCTTTTCCCGGCTGGTGCACAACAGCTTCGTCAACCACCACATGCCGAGCTATTTCCTGCTGATCAAGGGCGTGCTGCATTTCGGCCATTCGCCGGCCCTGATGCGCGCTCCCTCCGCCGTGTTCGGCGCGGCCACGGTGGCGATGACCTTCCTTGCCGCCGCGAAGTTGGCGGGGAGGCGGGCGGGGATCGCGGCGGCGGCGCTTCTGCTCCTCTCGCCCGCCTTCGTCGCCTACAGCCAGGAGGCGCGGTCCTACACGCTGATCATGGCTCTGATCGTGACCGCGCTCTACGGCCTCATCGGCATCGTCATGGCGGCGGGGGCCGGCATGAAGACGCAGGGCCGGGACTGGGCGCTTTATGTGACCGGCACGGCGGGCGGGCTGATCGTGCTGGGTGATGCGGCGCTCTGGTGGCTGGTCTCCGCCATCGCCATGATCCCCATCATCGCCGCTTCGCCCGGTGGAAGGCGTGCTCTGGCGATGCGCTGGACGGCGGCTTGCCTGCTGATCGCCGCCATCGCAGTCCCCTTCTATCTGGTCATGGACCGCACGGTGCATGGCAATTTCACCCATGGCTTCGTCTGGATTCCCCCGCTGGACCTGCAACGCGTATGGGCGGTGCTGGCCAGTGTCTATTTCGAGCGGATCGGCGACATGGTGAGCTTCCGCCTCATGCAGACAGGCCTGCCCATGGCGGTCTATGGCCTGGCTGGCGCCGGCATGGCGGGATTGGCGCTTTGCGGCATCTGGCGCCTGCGCCGCCAGCGCGGCGTGCAGATCCTGCTGAGCCTGGGCGTATTCCTGGTGCCGGTCCTGCTGATCCTCATCTCGCTGCACCGCCCGGTCCTGCTGGGGCGCTACATGCTGTGGACGCTCATTCCCTTCGCGATGCTTGGCGGCATCGGCATGGCGGCCCTCGGGGAGCGGTGGCGGACGCCGCTATCCGCTGCTTTTGCCGCCCTGCTCGCCGTCAATCTCGCGCCTTACTATTCCTCCCATACCAAGCCACGCTGGGATGTGGCGGCGAAGCTGCTTGCGGCCGATATGCGGCCCGGAGACCGGCTGCTCCTCTCGGACGGCTCCGCCACCATCGTCATGCGCGCCAGCCTGCCGGCGGCGGAGGCAGACCGCATGTTCAGCCACGCCACCTGGAAGGTCAGGGCCGCAGAGGCCGCGAAGGCGGCGGGACACCGCGTCTGGGTGATCTATGGCCGGGCAGGGCAGGGGCTCGAGGCCTCCTGGCCGCAATTCGTGACCAGGACGGCGGGGCTGGGCGATCCCACCATGTTCGACACCGCCGGACGGCGGATCAGGATCGAGCTGTTCGATCCGGCGACCGAGGGCGCGCCTGTCGCCTGCGCGGGGCCGCAGCCTCTGGCGGCGGCGGAATCGGCGGCGCTGCCGCAATCCCTGTCGAAGAGCTGCAGCTAAATTACCTTATTCGGCGTAGATCATCTTCCGGGTCATGCCGCCATCGGCGATGAACTCGGCCCCGGTGATGAAGCCGGATTCCGGCCCCAGCAGGAAGGCCGCCAGCGCCGCGATATCCTCGGTGGTGCCGACCCTTCCCGCCGGATGCTGGGCGTGATCCTCGGCGGAAAGCCGCTCGCCCCTGCTGTTGATCCAGCCGGGGCTGACGCAGTTCACCCGCACATCCGGCCCCAGGCTGAGGGCGAGCGCGTGGGTCAGCGCCAGCAGCCCGCCTTTCGCGGCGGCATAGGATTCCGTGTGCGGCTCGGACATATGCGCGCGTGTCGAGGCGATGGTGAGGATGGCGCCTTTCGCCGCCCGCAGCAGGTCCGCGCTCTCCCGCGCCAGCAGGAAGGCGCTGGTCAGATGCGTGTCCAGCACCGAGCGCCATTCCGCCAGGCTGAGCTGCTCGATGGGCTTGCGGATCATGAAGCCGGCATTGCAGACCAGCCCGTCCAGCCGCGCCTCCTGCTCATGGATGCCTTTGATCAGCGCCAGCACATCCTCTTCCCGCGATACGTCGCATTGGACCAGCCGCACGTCTTCGGGAGCCTTCGCGCCCTCGATATCACGGTCCGCGGCGATCGCCTTGTCTCCGCCCGCCGCCAGCCTTGCCGCGATGGCGGCGCCGATCCCGCGCGCGCCGCCCGAGATCAGGATCACCCGGTTCAGGAGACCGGCTCCATCGAGGATTTGAGCTGTCCGCAGGCGGCGAGAATATCCTGGCCGCGCGGCTGGCGCACCGGTGAGGCATAGCCCGCGCTGGTAACGATCTCGGCGAAGCGGCGGATCGCCTGCGGCGTCGATGTCTCGAAGCGCGAGCCAGGCCAGGGATTGAAGGGAATCAGGTTCACCTTCGCCGGCATGCCGGCGATCAGCCGCACCAGCTCGCGCGCATCCGCCTCGCTGTCGTTCACGTCCTTGAGCATGATGTACTCGAAGGTGATCCGCCGGGCGTTGGAGGCGCCAGGATAGCGCCGGCAGGCGGCCAGCAGCTCCGCGATCGGGTATTTCCGGTTTAGCGGCACCAGCTCGTCCCGCACATCGTCCCGCACCGCGTGCAGCGAGACCGCGAGATTGACGCCGAGTTCCGCCCCGCACCGGTCCATCATCGGCACCACGCCGGAGGTGGAAAGGGTGATGCGCCGGCGGGACAGGGCGATGCCCTCGCCATCCATCACGATCTTCATCGCCCGCGCCACGTTCTCATAATTGTAGAGCGGCTCGCCCATGCCCATCAGCACGATGTTGGAGAGCAGGCGCGGCGCTTCGCCCTTCGGGCTGGGCCATTCGCCATAGGCATCGCGCATCGCCATGAATTGCAGCACGATCTCCGCCGCCGAGAGGTTGCGCGCCAAGCGCTGCGTGCCGGTATGGCAGAAGCGGCAGGAAAGCGTGCAGCCCACCTGCGAGGAGATGCAGACCGAGCCGCGATCCTCCACCGGATCGGGGATATAGACAGTCTCCACTGCCTGCGCATCGCGGAAGCGGAACAGTATTTTCCGGGTCTGATCACGGCTCAGCTCATCCGCCGCGATCTCGGGCCGGCCGATCACGAAATGCTGGGCGAGCTTCTGCTGCAGCGGCTTCGCGATGCTCGACATGACGCTGAAATCGCGCGCGCCCTGGTGATAGATCCAGTGCCAGAGCTGCTTGGCCCGGAACGGCGCCTCCCCCACCGAGGCCACGGCCTCGGTCAGTTCCTCGCGCGAGGCGCCCGCGAGATCCCGCCGCCCGTCCGGCAGCACCGCCTCAGGCGGGGCAAATGCCGCCGCCTTGGCGAGAATCCGCGCGCGGGCGGCTTCGTCCAGGGCGAAATCCTCCGGCACGGCTATTTCTTCTTCGAGGATTTCTTGGAGGAGGGCGCCTTCGTCGCCTTCGCCTGCGGGCAGGCTTTCTGGATCGCCTTGTAGGCGTCGGAGAAGCCGGTGAGGCTGAACGTGTCGGTCACGCTCTTGCCGTCGGGCGCGGGAGAGGTGGCGATGGCGTTCGAGCCGCCGAGAAAGGCCTTGGTGGTGGCGTTGCCGTGCAGGGCATAGGCAGTGTCGCCCTTGGTGAAGAAGGGCAGGGTCTGGCCGCCCACTTTCACGGTCGGCTTCGCGTCTTTCGCATAATTCACCCCCTGGGAGACGGAAATCTCGTCCGGGTCGCCGGCGCGCTCGGTTACCGTCAGCATGGCCGGTGCCGCCTTGCTGCCCTTCGCGGCGGGCGCGGTGGTGAAGGCGTAGCAGGCCTCGCTGGCGCCGGTGCCGTAGGTGGCGGCGGTCCATTTCTGGAAGACGCCGAGGGATTTCGGCTGGGTGGCGCCGAAGGCGAGGGCTGGAGCAGTCAGGGCCACGAGCAGGGCAAGGGAAATTCGCTGGTTCATGGCATGGAAATACGCCTGCCCCCGCATGATCGCAAGCATCTCCCCCGCCGGCTCAACGGTGCGATCCAAAGGCGCTTGCGCCGGCACTGGCTCGAAGGCACCATGCGGCATCAACCAGACCGGCGGGAGCCTCCGACAATGCGTATCAGCGTGATCCAGATGTCCCCCAACGCCGACAAGGCGCAGAACATCGCCCAGGCCAGGGGGCTGATCGAGGGCGCCATCGAGG
>DASTAF010000044.1:0-3152 GCA_035713005.1 Acetobacteraceae bacterium | reverse complement strand
ACGGGCCGGTATGGTACCCGAGCGTGCCGCCCGGCTGGGTGCCCTATCGCTCCGGACACTGGGCCTATGTCGAGCCCTGGGGCTGGACCTGGGTGGAGGCCGAACCCTGGGGCTTCGCGCCGTTCCATTACGGGCGGTGGGTGGATGCGGATGGCCGCTGGGGCTGGGCGCCCGCCCCGGCCTATGAGGCCGGATATGCCGCGCGGCCTTCCTATGAGGCGCCGGTCTATGCTCCGGCCCTGGTGAGTTTTTTCGCCGCCGGGACGGCCGGCACGGTGGGATGGGTGCCGCTGGCGCCGGACGAGCCCTATTATCCGCCCTATCGCTGCCCGCCGCGCTATATCGAGCGGCTCAACAGGATGAATGTGCGGAACTCGGGGCGGGAGGTGCTCGACCGGCAGCGGGATTACCGACTCGACAGGCTGATGAACCGGCACGCGGCGACGCTGGTGCCGGTGACGG
This sequence comes from Acetobacteraceae bacterium, assembly GCA_035713005.1. Taxonomy (GTDB): domain Bacteria; phylum Pseudomonadota; class Alphaproteobacteria; order Acetobacterales; family Acetobacteraceae; genus Acidiphilium. The sequence goes on along the minus strand of DASTAF010000044.1, from coordinate 2,690 downwards.
CGATGCGGCGGGGTGACCCCGTTTCACGCTTCGCCCGTCCAGCGCCCCGGCAGGTGCTGGCCGCGGCGCGGCCGGTGGCACCCGGCCTTCATCCGCCGCCGCATCCGGGTAACCATCCCATTCCTCCATTCGCGCATCTGCCGGGCGCCCCGCAGCCACTGGCTCACCGCCTGCCCGCGCCCGCGCCGCATCCTGCGCCCTTCGCAGCTTCCCGGGGGCTGCCGGTGGCGCGGCCCATTCTCGCCCATCCCGCTCCGCTGCATTTCGCGCCTGTTCATCCTGGGTCCGTTCATCCCCAGGCTGGGCGTCAGGCGCCGCCCACGCCGCGTGCGGCCGGGCTTCATCCGCTTCCGCCACGGCCGCAGCCACAGCCGCCGCATTTCGGCGCGCCGGGTTTTCAGAACCAGATGCGGCATGTGCCGACGCCCCCGAGGGCGCCGCATCCTCAGGCGCCTCGTGCGCCGGCGATGGCGAGACCGGCGACGCCCGCCATCCGCCCGCCCGCTCCGCCACGCCCCGTTTTTCATCCTCCCGCGCCGCAACCCTTCTATCACCCTCCGGTGGTGCAGCAGCCGCATCCGGCCTTTCATCCGCCCGCGCAGGCACAGCGTCCGGCCTTCCACCCGCCAGTTCAGCCGGCATCCCATCCTCCGCCGCCGGCACCAGGCTTTCATCCGCCTGTATTCCATCCGCCACCGCATCCGCCGGCACAGAATCCCCATCCGGCACCGGCTGGACCGGAGCGGAAGCTGCAACCATAGGTGGCTGGTGGAGCGGTGTGCGGACTTCAGTCTCCGGGTGATCCCGTGCTAGAAGCGGACATGGGCCATCCAGGAGCATATTCGAGCATTGAGGCGGCGAGCCGGCGGCGCAGACGGCGGCGCCTCATCGAGGATATGCTGCTCCTGCCGCTGACGCTGGTGCTGCTGTTCCTGGAGCATGTCGTCTGGGATGGGACCAAGTATCTGCTGAACCAGCTCAGCCGCCTGAGGGCGGTCGCCGCCCTGCGCCGGAGGTTGCAGACCCTGCCGCCTCTGGCGGTGGTGTTCCTGTTCCTGATTCCCGAGGCATTCGATCATCTCAGCGGATTCTGGGCGACGGTGCTGCTGCTGCGGGACCAGGTGCTGGCGGCGGCTTTCGTCGCCGTCTTCATCAAGGGATTCGCCGCGCTCATCGCGATCTGGATCTATCAGAGCTGCGAGGAGAGCCTGCTTTCGGTTCCCTGGTTCAGGCGGCTCCACGACCGGGTGATCGACTGGTCGCGCTGGGTGAATTGCCGCACCGCGCCGCTCCGCCAGCGCGCGCGCGGGTGGTTTCGCGGCGGCAGGATGGGCCGCAGGCTGGCAGCCTGGCGGATGAGGCTGTCGGCGCGCTTCGGCATCAGCCGTTCATGAGCAGGAGGGCGGCGCGGGCGCATCTGGCGGCAGCCGATCCGGTGCTGGGCGCGCTGATCGGGCGGGTGGGGCCATGTACCCTGGTGCCGGACCGCGAGCGGCAGCCTTATGAGGCGCTGGTTTCGGCCATCGCCCATCAGCAGCTGCATGGGAGGGCGGCGAAGGCGATCCTGGCCCGGCTGGCGGCGCGCGCCGGCAGCCCCTTTCCGGCGCCGCCGGAACTGCTTTCGCTTTCCGATCAGGATTTGCGCGCCTGCGGCTTTTCCGGCGGCAAGATCGCGGCGCTTCGCGAGATCGCCCTGCGAGCGCTGGATGGCACCGTGCCCAGCCGCCGCGCCGCCGCCCGGCTCAGCGATGCCGAACTGATCGAGCGGCTGGTCCCAATTCGCGGGGTAGGGCGATGGACGGTCGAGATGCTGCTGATCTTCACCCTCGGGCGGCCGGACGTGTTTCCCGTCGATGATTTCGGGGTGCGGGAGGGTTACCGGCTGATCCATGGTCTGCCGGAGCAGCCGAAGCCGCGCTCGCTCGCCGCCATCGCCGAGGCCTATGCGCCCTATCGGAGCACCGCCGCCTGGTATCTGTGGCGTGCCGCCGATGCGGCGAAACCCTTCAAGCCGCCTTTGCCATAGCTTCCCTGTCTGGCTTCTGTGTGGTTTCGGGGCCTTGTGCTCACGCGGTGCAGCCTGTATGCCGCAGCCGGCGCGGCCGGTCGGCATCGGCCGCCGAAGGAGACCGATATGAAGCCCTCGATCCACCCCGACTATCACGAGATCACCATCGTAATGACCGACGGGACCGAGTTCAAGACCCGCTCGACCTATGGTCATGCGGGGGACACGCTCCGGCTCGACATCGACCCGAAATCGCACCCGGCCTGGACAGGCCAGCATCGGCTGGTCGATTCCGGCGGCCAAGTGGCGAAGTTCAACAAGAAATTCGCCGGGATCGGCAAGCGCACCACCAAGGCCTGATCGCCGACTGGGGCGGGAGGAAGAGGTTCGCCCGCCGAATCGGCAAGGCTCTTGAAACCTCCGGACAGCAGGATTATTTCTGGTTTCGAAAGGCGCCATAACGGGCCTTTCGAGACTGCACGAGCTGGTCGCAAGACAGCTCATCCCAACCTTGCTGTTTTAGGAGGTTTCCATGACTTTCGACTTTTCTCCCCTGTATCGTACCGCCATCGGCTTTGACCGCCTCGCCAGGCTTCTGGACGCGCAGCCGGATGTCGGCGCATCCGCCTATCCGCCCTACAATATCGAGCGGGTTGGCGAGGATAAATACCGTCTCACCATG
>DASTAF010000043.1:0-2241 GCA_035713005.1 Acetobacteraceae bacterium | reverse complement strand
TTCGCATTGACGGCGACCTTCGCGACCCTGATATGGACAAGCGGGCTGTTCTTTGTCAGCCTGAAGCTTGGCCATCTGATGCTGCATTATCTGGGGCCGTGGCGCTGGGTTGGACTTGCTGTCTTCGTCGTGTTGCTTCTGGCGGGCGGCAGAGTCGCCGCGCGCTGGCAATCCGAACGGCTTGAAGGGAAAAATTCATGAGTGGATCCTCGCTTGGAGCGAAACTTCAGGCGGCCTTGCTGCGCAAGCCCAGCGACAAGCCGGTCTCTTTCTTCGAATTCTGGCCCGGCTTCGTGTTCTACACCCCGATCGTGCTGTTCTGGCTCTTCAACGCCTTGCGCTACCGCAGCATCACCCTGCCGAGTCTCGCCAATCCGAGAATCGAGGCGGGCGGCATATGCGGTGAATCGAAGAACGACATTCTCGATCTTGCCGGGCCGGCGGCCCAGGCCTGGATCGCGCCCTATGCCGGCGTCACCACCCTCGGCCATGAAGACGGCGATGATCTGGCCGTGGCCGAGGCGGCAATGCGCGAGGCCGGGCTTGCCTATCCGCTGGTGGCCAAGCCGGATATGAGCTGCAACGGCGTCGGCGTGCGGCTGATCCCCTCGCGCGAGGCGCTGGCGGCTTATCTGCAAGAGTTTCCCCGCGCGACGCGCCTGCAACTGCAGGAACTGGTGACCGATGAGGGCGAAGCCGGGATTTTCTACATCCGCCGCCCCGGCGAGACGCATGGGCGCATCACCTCAGTGACGCTGAAATACCCGCCTGTAGTAACCGGCGATGGCAAATCCAGCATCCGCGCGCTGATCGCCGCCGATCCGAGGCTGGAAGCGGTCTCCCACATTCTCCTGCCCAAGCTGGGCGCCGAGGCGGCACGCGTCCCGGATGCCGGAGAGCGGGTGCGTCTGGTCTTCGTCGGCAATCACTGCCGCGGCTCGATCTTCAGGAATGGCGAGCACATCATCACGCCGGCCCTGCAGGCGCGCATCGACGAGATCGTCCGCGATATCCCCGACCTTTACTTCACCCGGCTCGATCTGCGCTTCTCCAGCATCGCTTCACTGCGCCGCGGCGAGGGATTCCGGATCATCGAGGTAAATGGCGCCGCCTCGGAGGCGACGCATATCTGGGACCCGGAGACGCGCATCCGGGACGCCTATGCCGCGCAGTTCTTCCATTACGGCGAGGCCTTCGCCATCGGCGCCGAGATACGGGCGCAAGGCCGCAAGCCCTATGGTCCCTTGCGGCTGCTGCGCGCCTGGCAGCGCCAGAAGGCGCTGATGGCGCAATATCCGGCCAACGACTGATTCCTCCGGCGCCCGACGGAGGGGAGAACGGCCTGCGGCGGATCATCGCGCAGAATCCCAACCATTTCCCTGCCCTCAATGAACTTACGCTGATGCTGCTCGGGCGCGGCGCCCTGATGGAAGCCGAACGCCATGCCCGCGACGCCATCCGCATCGCCCCGGATGATGCACAGGCGCACCGTTTGATGGGAATGGTGATGACCGAGGCTGGCCGCGCCCCGGTCGGCGAATATCATTACCGGCAGGCACTGGCGCTGGCTGGCGAGGAGGCAACGACCCTGGCCAACCTGGCCTGGAACCTGAAGCTCCAGGGCCGGATCTCAGAAGCGCGAACGCTCTATGAGCGTTCGGCCGTGCTGGCCGCCGCTGTTCCGAAAACCCTGCTCGGCTGGGCGCGGCTGGAGGAAGCGGCAGGCAACCTGCCGCGCGCCGTTGAACTGGCCGATCGAGCTGAATCGCTCGCCCGGGCCAATCCGCTGGCGGCGCGGGTGCGGGCGGCGATCCTGGCGCAGCTGGGCTCGGTGGAGGCGGCGCTGGCCTGCCTCGATGCCATCGGCGACCCCGGCCCGCTCGAACTCTCGGAGAAAGGCCGGCTGATGGACCGGCTGGGCCGCCACGATGAAGCCTTCGCCGCTTTCGATGCGGGGAAGAAGCGCGCCCTTGCGTTGGGTGCCCAACCCTATCAGGCCGAAGGCACGCGGGATCAGGTGCTGCGGCTGAAATCCTTCTTCACCGCCCCCCGGCTAGCCGCCCTGCCCCGCGCCGCCCGGCGGCAGGATGTGGCGTAGCCCGTCTTCATCACCGGCTTTCCCCGCTCCGGCACCACGCTGATCGAGCAAAGCCTCAGCCTGCATCCGCGCATCGCGGCGGGAGACGAACTCCCCTTCATCGGCGATCTCGCCGCTTCAATGCCGCGCCTGCTGGCCAGCCC
>DASTAF010000042.1:0-3450 GCA_035713005.1 Acetobacteraceae bacterium | reverse complement strand
CCCTGGCTCTTGTTGCCATGGATGGCCGAGGTGGGGATGCCGGCATTCTCCAGATGCTGCGCCACCTTGTCCGCGCCCCGCTTAGTGCGGGTGAAGACGATGGCGCGCTTCATCGCATCATCATCGAACAGCTCGACCAGGAGCGAGCGCTTCCGCGCCGCCTCGACGAAGACGATCTGGTGCTGGATGCGCTCCGCCGTGGTCGAGACCGGCGCTACCGAGACCGTGGCCGGCTCGTTCAGGAACTCGTCAGCCAGCCTGCGGATCTCCACCGGCATGGTGGCGGAGAAGAACAGGTTCTGCCGCTTCGCCGGCAGCGTGCCGACGATCTTGCGGATCGGCTTGATGAAGCCAAGATCGAGCATCTGGTCGATCTCGTCGAGCACCAGGAATTCGGCGCCCAGCAGCCGGGTGACATTGGAGTCCATGTGGTCCACCAGCCGACCCGGCGTTGCGACCAGGATGTCCACGCCGGCGGAGAGCGCCTTGATCTGCGGGCCGGGAGAGACGCCGCCATAAACGACGGCGATGTTCAGGTTGAGTCGCGCGCCATAGGTGCGGAAGCTCTTGGCGATCTGGCTGGCCAACTCGCGGGTGGGGCTGAGGACCAGGGCGCGGCAACCCCGGCGCGGGGCGCTCTGCTTCCGCTCGGCGAGCTTGTGCAGGATGGGCAGGGCGAAGGCGGCAGTCTTGCCGGTGCCGGTCTGGGCGATGCCGAGCATGTCCCGCCCGGCGAGGATCTGGGGAATGGCCTGAGCCTGGATCGGCGTCGGCGCGGTATAGCCTTCGGCTGCCAGCGCCTGCAGAATCGGCGCGGCCAGGCCAAGATCGTTGAAACTGGTCAAAGGAAAAACTCTTTCAGCGCGCTTACTTGGCGGATGGCCTCACCGGCCTCCGCGTGAAAGCGACAATATTATGAGACGCCCTGCGTGTCCGGAGCGGCCATGATGGGTTTCAATGGAAAGCGCCCCACAGGAGGGTAATACCCTTCACGCAAGTCGAGCACCAGCACTCCCGACTTCATCGGGAATGCTGGCAATCTGGGGCAGATGGCGGCGGCTGTCAAGAAATCCTGCCGCGCATCTGATGCGCGGCAGGCGGATCAGTACAATTTCTGATGGAAGCCGAAATGCAGGATCAGGAAGAGCAGCGCGCCGATGGCGAAGCCCACCAGCGTGCCGTTCATGCGGATATATTGCAGATCACGGCCAATTCTAAGTTCGAGCTTGCTGGTGATGGTCGCGGTGTCCCAGTTGCCGACCACCCGGGCGATGAAGCCGGCGATTTCGGCCTGGGCGGAAGGCAGCAGCCGGGTGACGATCATGCCTGCTCCGGCGGAGATGCGGGCGCGGATGGCGGGGTCGTTGGCCAGTAGCGTTCCGAGGTTGGTCAGTGCCGTCTGGATCAGGTTCACCGCATGACCATGAGGCTTGACGGCGTCCTCCTTCAGCGCCCGCTGCAGGCGCCGCCAGATCTCGGTGCTCCAGGCCCGCATGGATTGATGGGCGAAGACACGGCGCATCGCGGCGCCAAGCTCGGCGGCGCGCTCCGGCTCTTGCTCCAGCCGGGCGATTTCGTGCTTCACCCATTCGTCGAAAGCCTCGCGCAGCTCCGATCCGTCCGGCCCGACCCGCTCCAGTTCGGTGTTCAGCGCGGTGATCACCCGGCGCGTGATGGTGGCGCCCAGCATCCAGCCCATCAGCGCGCCGCCCTGCTCGCGCACCCGTTCCTTGATCGTCTCCCGCAGGGCTGTCTCCCTTTCTTTCAGCGTCTCGCGTATCTGATTGAGAATGAAGGAGAATACCTCCTGATGCCGGCCGCTCTCCACCATGGCGGCCAAGGCCCTCGCAATTACTTTGCTCGCCGCCGGTCCGCCGACCAGACGCGGCAGCAGCCGCGCCGAGAATTTGGCGATCCTGCCATCTTCCGCCATGTCCAGCAGGCGGGGCAGCAGAGTGGCCACCGCCTCGGCTATGGGGCGGGTGGTGGCGGGTTCGCTCAGGAAGCGGCCCGCGAGCTGGGGAATGTCGAGTCCGGCGAGGAAGCGGGTCACATCCGCCTCGGTGAAGACGTGGTTGGCGACGAAGCGGCCCAGCGCCGCGCCCAGCCGCTCCTTCTGCGCCGGCAGGATAGCCGTATGGGGAATGGGCAGGCCGAGCGGATGGCGGAACAGGGCGGTGACGGCAAACCAGTCCGCGATGCCGCCGATCATCCCGGCTTTCGCCGAATCCCGCAGCAGCACCGCCGGCCAGCTCAGCGGCAGGGCGTAGCCGATGGCGGTCAGCGCGGCCATCAGGATGAGCAGCCCGGTCGCCCAGGCGCGATGGCGGGCCAGCGACCGGCGGAGCGGTGCTTCCGGATCGGGCGTGGCCAGGGGCGGGATCGGGTCCAGCCGGTTCATCGAGGCAGGAAAAAAGGCGAAGCCATTGCCTGCTACATGGCATTTCAACGGGCGCATGGTAAGAGACGGCGTGCCATTTTTGACCGAACCGGAACCCGAACGGGGCCAAGCGCTGGAATGCCTGCCCGGCATCAGCCGGATCGTCGCGCGCAACCCAGGCCCGATGACCTGTTTCGGCACCAACACCTATCTCATCGATACATCACAGGGTCTGGTGGTGCTGGACCCGGGGCCGGAGGATGCCACGCATGTGCGGGACATCATCGCCGCCGCCGGAAGCCGCCGGATTCGCGCCATCCTGCTCTCCCACACGCATCACGATCATCTCGGCGCGGTTCCGGCGCTGCGGGAGGCGGCGGATGCGCCGGTCTGCGCGTTCCATCGACCGGCTGCCGCGGGATTTACGCCCGACCATGATCTCGCGGATGGGGACAAGGTGATGGGGCTGACCGCGCTGCACACGCCCGGCCATGCCAGCGATCATCTGTGCTTCGCCCATGACGTGCCCGGCACCGGACCGGTCCTGTTCAGCGGCGATCATGTGATGTCCTGGTCTTCCTCGGTCATCAACCCGCCGGATGGCGACATGCGGGCCTATTTCGCCAGTCTTACGCGCCTGCTGGAGCGGGGCGATACGGTCCATCTGCCTGGCCACGGGCCACTTCTGCGCGATCCGCAGGCGCTGGTGCGCGAGATGCTGGCGCACCGGCAGGCACGGGAGGCGGCGATCCTGGCGGTGATTCAGGCGGCTCCGTCGCTGATTCCCGCGATTGCCGATTCTCTTTATGCCGGGCTGGATGCGAGGCTCCGGCCGGTCGCGGAACGCAACGTGCTGGCTCATCTGCTCAAGCTGGAGGCCGAGGGGCAGGCGGCAAGGCGGGATGAATTATGGCAGGCAAGGGATGATGGAAGCGAATGAACTGCCGGTGAAACCCGCCATCGCGCTGCGGGCCGTCCAGCCGGCGGATGCTCCCGCGATCACCGCCTTGCGCGAAGAGGCGAGCATACGCCAGGGGACGATGGCGCTGCCGTTTTCCCGCATTGCCGAC
>DASTAF010000041.1:0-2969 GCA_035713005.1 Acetobacteraceae bacterium | reverse complement strand
CCCCGTCGCCATCAGCGTGCTGCTGCCCGCCTTGTACATCCCGATCATCGCCATGCTGATGGGGCTGATCTTCCGCGGCGTCGCCGTCGAGTTCAGGGAGCGGGCGCCGACCAGGCGCCAGCGCCACCTGTGGGATGCCGGTTTCCTCGGCGGCTCGGTCCTCGCCGCCTTCTGCCAGGGCGCGCTGCTGGGGGCGGTGATGCAGGGAATCAAGATCGCGCCGGGGCCATTCGGCGGCAGGTTCGGCGGCTATCCCTTCTCCTGGCTCTCCTGGTTCTCGGTCTATACCGGCATTGCCCTGGTCTTCGGCTACGGGCTGCTTGGCGCCACCTGGCTGATCTGGCGCACCGAGGGCGATCTGCAGAACCGGATGCGGCGCTGGGCCGCCATTCTGTGTGTCGTGCAGATCGCCTTCATGGTGGGAGTTTCCTTCTGGACGCCGTTCCTGAACCATCACTACATGCATCGCTGGTTCACCTGGCCGGCGGCGATCGTGACCACCCTCGCCCCCTTCGGCGTGCTGGGCGCGGTGGCGCTGTTCTATTTCTTCCTCTGGAAACGGAAGGACAACCCGAAATACGACATGATGCCCTTCCTCTGCGCCGGCGCCTTGTTCGTCATCGCCTATGCCGGGGTCGGCTTCTCGCTGTACCCGATCATCCTGCCGCCCTCGCTGACGATATGGAACGCCTCATCGCCGCCGATGACGGAGGAATTCATCCTGATCGGCGACGCGATCTTCATTCCCATCCTGCTGGGCTACAACACCTTCGCCTGGTGGATATTCCGCGGCAAGGCGCGGGACGAGCCGTTCGGGGATTAAGGGGTTCCGGCCTCAGGGTCCGGGGCGGATTCTGCCGCGCAACTCTCCCGCCGGATATTTTTCGGTGGCGAGCACGACGTAGGAATAACCCCCGGTTATTTCGGCCGAGACCTTGCCGGTGACGACCTTGACCCCGAGGATCGGGCTCGAATAGGGCGCGGGCATCGTCATGATCACCGGTGCGTTCCGCCCCGGCTTCGCGGGGCCGTGGACGCGCGCGTCGAGCACGCGGCCGGAGAGCTTCCCGTACCGGATCTTCCAGGAAATTTCATGGGTTTTCGTGTCAAAGGTGCCGGTCATGGTGCCGGAGCCGTGGCTCCGCACATGCGGCGCCGGCACCAGCACCGCGTGGAACGGAATCGTCTTCGCGGTGGCGGCGCCGGTTCCGGCCAGGAAGACGGCGATGGCGGATAGCGGAATCCGAAAGGCGAGGCGCATGGATCATTCCTTCAGCATGACGGCATGAGCGAGATATGATCGCCGCAGGCGCATCCAAGAGGATTCCGCCTGAACATGATTTAACCGGCCCGCTCTTTCACCGCCGCCCCGCGCTGCCGATCTCGTATCGAAATCAGAGGAGACGCTGTTTCATGACCCATGTCGAGCAAGTATTGGAGGTGAAGGCCCTGAACGGCGAAAGCCCCGCCTGGAGCGAGGCGCGCGGAGAATTGATCTGGGTGGACATCCGCTATCCCTCGATCAACGCCTTCGACCCGAAAACCCGCCGCAACCGGTTCTGGGAATTGCCGAGCTGGATCGGCTGCTTCGGCCTGACTGAAACCGGCGCCGCCATGGCGCTGCGGACCGGATTCTATCACCTCGATTTCGAGACCGGCGGGCTGGACTTCATCGCCCCCACCCCGTTCGACCAGCGGCGCTTCATCTTCAACGACGGGAAATGCGACCGGCGCGGGCGCTTCTTCGCCGGCACCATGTTCGTGCCCCTCAAGCCGGGCCAGCATGCCGAGGCGGAAGGCAAGAGCCGCCCGCTGTTCCGCTACGACGGAGCCGGCGAGTGGAAGCGGGTCACCGATCCGGTGCAGACCTCCAACGGCCTCGCCTGGAGCCCCGACGGGCGCAGGATGTATCATTCGGACACCGACAAGAAGCTCGTCTGGGTCTATGAATATGACGAGGATGCCGGACTGCCCCGGAACAAGCGGATGTTCGCCGATCTGAGCAGCGGCGAAGGCGGGCCAGACGGCGCGACCGTGGACAGCGAGGGGTTCTATTGGTGCGCCCTGTTTGGCGGCGGCGAGTTGCTGCGCTTCGATCCCTCCGGCAAGCTCGAAAGGCGGGTGAAGCTGCCCACCAGGTTCCCAAGCATGCCGGCCTTGGGCGGCGAAGGGTTGAAGACCATGTTCGTCACCTCCGCCAACTGGAAGCTGCCGCCCGAGGAACGCGGCAAGACGCCGGACGGCGATCTTTTCGCCTTCGAGGCGCCGGCGCCGGGCCTGCCCGCCAGCCATCTCGACCCGCGCTTCATCAGCGGCCCGGAGGGCTGAGGGCTCCGGGGCTGGGGCTATGGCCTGTTCAGGCTGGTCTCGATCCTGCCGGTGGGGACGGCCCCGGTCTCTCCCGCGGCATTGGCGGCCGCGTCCCGCTCCTCCACCGGCTCCGGCGCCTCGTTCTGCCCCGTCGGGTCCGCCTGGGGCGCGCCCGCCTGGGAGGAACTCATCGCGCCGCCTTGCTCAAGCTCTTCCGCGCGATGCCAGAACTCCTCCTCGCGCCCTTCCGGGCTGCCGGCTTCCTGCCATAGAAAGAAGGCGCGCTCGCGGATCCGATGCTCGCGATGCGCCGCGTCGTGCTCGGGTTGCCGGTTAGCGTCGGATGAAGCGCTCATGGAAGAGTCCTCTGAAATAAGGAAACGGATGAGGGTGAAAGCAAGCTAAACCTGCGATCATGTCGTTCAGGCGGACAAAGTTTCAAGTATATTCCGGCTTCCGCATATCGGGTTAAACCCGCATATCCTTTTTTTAAACATCATGGACCGATGAAAATTCGGCGCCGGATGGCCATTTACCGCGAACTGAAACGGGAGCGGCATAAATGGCGGAACAGGAAAACGCGGGTTATTCGGGTCCGGCGGGCGGCTGGGGCTCGGTCAAGGAGCTGGTGAAGACCTTCTCCCAGGAGCACAACGCGC
>DASTAF010000040.1:0-6138 GCA_035713005.1 Acetobacteraceae bacterium | reverse complement strand
AACCTGAGCTTCGCCGAAACCTTCAAGGATCATCTGCCGGATGCCTATGAGCGGCTGCTGATGGACGTGGTGCGTGGCAACCCGACCCTGTTCATGCGGCGCGACGAGGTGGAGGCGGCCTGGACCTGGGCGGACCAGATTCTCGAAGCCTGGAGGGTTTCCGGCGAGCGGCCGAAATACTATACCGCCGGCACCTGGGGGCCTTCCGAGGCGGTGGCGCTGATCGTGCGGGACGGCCGCACCTGGTTCGACGAGCAGAGCACCGATTTCTGAACTGAATGGAGTCGCGCTTCATGGTGGCGGATGCGATTGCCAGGGTGACCGGGCGGATCAGGGAACGCAGCAAGGCCGGGCGCAACGCCTATCTTTCGCGCATTCACGCGGCGCCCTCGCGGGGGGTGCAGCGGGCGGGTATGTCCTGCGCCAATCTCGCCCATGCGGCGGCGGGCTGCGGCGCCGAGGAGCAGGCCGATCTCAGGCAGGAGCTCAAGCCGAACATCGCCATCGTCACCTCCTATAACGACATGCTCTCGGCGCATCAGCCCTTCGAGCGCTTCCCCGCGCTGATCAAGGCGGCGGTGCGCGCGGCGGGCGGTGTCGCCCAGGTGGCGGGCGGCGTGCCGGCCATGTGCGACGGGGTGACCCAGGGTCGCGCCGGGATGGAGCTTTCCCTGTTCTCGCGCGATGTCATCGCGATGGCGACGGCGGTGGCCCTGTCCCATGACGTATTCGACGGTGCGCTGCTGCTCGGCGTCTGCGACAAGATCGTGCCGGGCCTGGTGATCGGCGCGCTCTCCTTCGGACACCTGCCGGCGATATTCATTCCCGCCGGGCCGATGCCCTCAGGCCTGCCGAACGCCGAGAAAAGCCGCATCCGCCAGCTTGCCGCCGAAGGGAAGATCGGCCGTGCCGAACTTCTGGAGGCGGAATCGAAATCCTATCACAGCCCCGGCACCTGCACCTTCTACGGCACCGCCAATTCCAACCAGATGCTGATGGAGATCATGGGGCTGCATCTGCCCGGCGCCTCATTCGTCAACCCCAACACGCCCCTGCGCGACGCGCTGACCGAGGCGGCCTCGAAGCGAATCCTGCGCATCACCGCGCAAGGCAACGAGTTCACTCCCATGGGCGAGATGATCGACGAGCGTGCCGTGGTGAACGGCATGGTCGGCCTGCTGGCCACTGGCGGCTCCACCAACCACACCATCCATCTGGTCGCCATGGCCGCCGCAGCCGGAATTCGCATCACCTGGGAGGATTTCGGCGAGTTGTCGGAGACGGTTCCCCTGCTGACCCGCATCTATCCGAACGGCACGGCGGATGTGAACCATTTCCAGCAGGCGGGCGGCATGGCGGTGCTGATGGGAGCGCTGCTCGATCACGGGCTGCTGCACGAGGACGTGCGCACGGTATGGGGCGAGAGGCTCGATGCCTATCGTGTCCAGCCGCATATCCGGGACGAGGCGCTGGCGTGGCGCAAGGCGCCGGCGCGCAGCCTGGATGATGCCATATTGCGCGGCGTCGATTCGCCCTTCAGCCCCGATGGCGGCCTGAGGATATTGCGCGGCAATCTGGGCGAGGCGGTGGTGAAGATCTCCGCCGTGAAGCCGAAGCACCATGTCGTCGAAGCCCCGGCGCGGGTGTTCCACGATCAGGAAGGCTTCCTCGCTGCCTTCAAGGCGGGCGAACTGCACCGCGACTTCATCGCCGTGCTCAAATTCCAGGGGCCGCGCGCCAACGGCATGCCGGAGTTGCACAAGCTCACCCCGGCGCTGGGCGTGCTGCAGGATCTCGGCTTCAAGGTCGGGCTGGTCACCGATGGCCGGATGTCCGGCGCCTCCGGCAAAGTGCCGGCGGCGATTCATGTCACGCCGGAATGCGCGAGCGGGGGCAGGCTGGCGCTGGTCCGGGATGGCGACCCGATCCGGCTCGACTGCCGGGAAGGGCGGCTGGACGCGCTGGTGGATGAGGCCGAACTCGCCGCCCGCCGCCCGCCGGAGGCGGATCTGACCGCAAGCCACGTCGGCACCGGACGCGAACTGTTCGCCGCCTTCCGCGCGGCGGTCGGCAGCGCCGCGGAAGGCGCCTCGGTTTTCGCCTGACAGGCTGACAAGGAGCATCATGAGCGAGACGCAACCCGGACTCGACGAAATTCTCGCCCAGGCGCCGGTGATCCCGGTCCTGACCATCGCCGATGCCGGCCAGGCCGTGCCCCTGGCGCGGGCTCTGGTCGAGGGCGGCATCAGGGTGCTGGAGATCACCCTGCGAACCAAGGCCGGGATTGAAGCCATCGCGGCGATCATCAGGGCGGTGCCGCAAGCGGTGGTGGGAGCCGGCACGGTCAACTCGCCCGCGCAATACGAGCAGGTGAAGGCTCTCGGCGCCCGCTTCTGCGTCTCGCCCGGCTTCACCGGAAGCCTGCGCGCGGCGGCAGGGCAGGGCGGGCCGCCCTTCCTGCCGGGTGCGGCGACGCCGAGCGAGATGCTGGCCCTGCTCGAATCCGGCTATCGTTTCCAGAAATTCTTTCCCGCCGAGCCCGCCGGCGGGATTCCCATGCTGAAGGCGATCGCCGCGCCGATCCGCGAGGTTTCCTTCTGCCCCACCGGCGGCATTACCGCCGCCACCGCACCCGCCTATCTCGCGCTGGAGAATGTCGTCTGCGTCGGCGGCTCCTGGCTGGTGCCGGAGGCGGCGTTGCGCGACGGCAACTGGCAGGCCATCACCCGGCTCGCGGAGGAGGCCGCCGCCCTCCGGCATTGAACCGCCTCGCCTCCCATCCCAAGTGGAATTCGGGTAAGCGCGGGAGGCAAGGTTGAATTTTGCGTTCATTGCGATCATCGCCGGCCTTGGCGGCTTGCTGTTCGGCTACGATACCGGCGTCATTTCCGGGGCGCTTCTCTACATCCGCCATGTGTTCCATCTCTCCGCCACCATGCAGGGCGTGCTGGTCTCCGTCGCCCTGGCCGCCGCGGCAATCGGCGCGGCATTCGCGGGCGGGCTTTCCGATGCCTTCGGCCGCAGGGTCGTGCTTCTGGTCACGGCGGTGATCTTCGTCCTCGGCGCCCTGCTTTCGGCGGTGGCCTGGAGCCTGGGCGTGCTGCTCGTCGGGCGCATTTTGGTGGGAGGGGCGATCGGCGTCTCCTCCATGCTGACGCCGCTCTACCTCGCCGAGATGGCGCCGCCGGAGCGCCGCGGCGGCATCGTCACCATCAACCAGTTCTACATCACGCTGGGGATTCTGGTCTCCTACATCGTCGGCTTCCTGCTCTCCCATGCCGGGAATGGCTGGCGCTGGATGCTGGGGCTGGGCTCGCTCCCCGGCATCATCCTGTTCATCGGCATGGTGCTGCTGCCGGAAAGCCCGCGCTGGCTGATGGGCCACGGGCGGGCCGAACAGGCCGAGCGCGCGCTGAGATATCTGCGCGGCGGCGCCGACGTGACGGAGGAATATCGCACGCTGCGGCACGATATCGCGGCGGAGCAGGAAGGCACCGCTCCCTGGAGCGAGGTTTTCGCGCGCCGGGCGCGGATGCCGCTGATCATCGGCGTCGGGCTCGCGATCTTCCAGCAGGTCACCGGCATCAACACGGTGATCTATTTCGCCCCGACCATCTTCCAGTCCGCCGGCCTGCCCTCGGCCTCGGTCTCCATCCTGGCCACGGCGGGGGTGGGGCTGGTGAACGTCATCATGACGGTGGTGGCCATGCGCCTGCTCGACCGGGTGGGCCGCCGCCTCATGCTGCTCTGGGGACTGGGCGGCATGCTGGCCACGCTGCTGATCCTCGCCATCTGCTTCTGGATCGGCCTCGGCGGCGCGCTGTCCTGGATCACCGTCGCCTCCGTCGCCGCCTATGTCGCCTTCTTCGCCATTGGCCTCGGCCCGGTATTCTGGCTGCTGATCGCGGAGATATTCCCGCTCGCGGTGCGCGGGCGGGGCATGAGTCTGGCCACCATCGCCAACTGGGCCTTCAACATGATCGTCTCGATCACCTTCCTCGACCTGGTGAATGGGATCGGCCGTGGCCCGACCTTTCTGATCTATGCGATCATGACCCTCGTCACCATCGTCTTCACCTGGTTCCTGGTCCCGGAGACCAAGGGACGGAGCCTCGAGGAAATCGAGCATGCGCTCGAGGGCCGCACCGAGCTTGCCTGAGGATCAGGAGGAGGCAGGCAGCATCGTCCTGACGATGGAGGCGTCCAGCGCCTCGAAGGCGTCATAGCCGATGGTGGCGTAAAGTTCGGCGCGAGTCTGCATCCGCGGCAGCATTGCCTCGGTGCTGCCATCGGCGCGAAGGGCGGCATATAGCTCCTCCTGCGCCTTTGCCGCGACGCGAAGCGAGGAAACCGGCCAGATCACCATCTTGTAGCCCATTTCCTCGAATTCCGCGCTGGTGAAGAAGGGGGTGCGGCCAAATTCGGTCATGTTGGCCAGCAGCGGCACCTCCCTGCCGGTGCCCTCCTTCATCCGGCGGGCGAATTCACGGAACATTCCGGCATCCGTCAGGGCTTCCGGGAAGATGGCGTCCGCCCCGGCCTCCACGTAGAGCCTCGCCCGCGCCACCGCGCCCTCCATCCCCTCGCTGGCGGCGGCATCGGTGCGGGCGATCAGGTAGAGATGGCGGCGGGCGCGGGCCGCGGCGGCCACCTTGGCGGCCATGTCCCGCGCATCGGCCAGCTTCTTGTCGTTCAGGTGGCCGCATTTCTTCGGCAGGAGTTGGTCCTCGATATGCACGGCGGCGGCGCCCGAATCCTCGAAGCTTCGCACCATGTGCATCACGTTCAGCGCCTCGCCATAGCCGGTGTCGCCATCCACCAGCACCGGCAGCGCGCTCGCGCGCGCCACCTGCCGGATGAAGAAGCACACTTCGTCCACAGTGATGATGCCGAGATCAGGCAGGCCCATCGAGGCGGTCATCGCCGCGCCCGAGAGATAACAGGCATCGAAACCGGCATGGCGCGCCTGCTGCGCCGCCAGCCCGTTATGCGCGCCGGGAATGCCGAGGATGCCGGGCCGGCTGAGCAGGCTGCGGAAGCGCAGCCCGGCGGGCTGTTCCGGAAGATCGGCGGCGACGAGATAGGTCATGAAAACTCTCCACGGATCGGCGGGGTCTGGCCAGTCTATAAAGGCAGCGGAGCGGTGCTGGCCAGCGCTCTCGGCCCGCTTCAGCCATCCCGGCCTTGCCCGAAGGCTTGTCATCCCCGCCTCCATGCCCGACATTGACGGCGAATTGCGCCGATCCAAACCGGATCAGGCGCAATACCTCGCCTTGGCACGAAGGAGCGCAAGCACAGATGGATATGAGCGGCGAAAGGCTGATCCCGGCACCCCGCGAGGCGGTATGGGCGGCGCTGAACGACCCTGAAATGCTTAAGGCGTGCATCCCCGGCTGCGAGAGCATCGAGAAAATCTCCGATACCGAGATGAAGGCCAATGCCGCGGTCAAGATCGGCCCGATCTCCGCCAAATTCGCCGGCCGGGTCGAGCTTTCGGACATCAATCCGCCGAACGGCTACACCATTTCCGGCGAGGGCCAGGGCGGGGTGGCCGGCTTCGCCAAAGGCAATGCCAAGGTGCGGCTCGAGTCCGAGGCGGAGGCAACCCGGCTTCATTACACGGTGAACGCCCAGGTCGGGGGCAAGATGGCGCAGCTCGGCGCCCGACTGATCGATTCGACCGCGAAATCCTATGCCGACACCTTCTTCACCCGCTTCGCCGAAAAAATGGCGCCGGCGGCGGCTCCTGTTGAAGCCGTCTCCGTGCCGGTGCAGGCCACGCCGCTGCCGGTCACCCCGGTCGCGGTGGGGCCTGCCCCGGCATCCGCGCCCATCGTTCATCATCATCCGGAGACTCATTCAGTGGACCACGCGCATGCCCATCACGACGAGGAATACGATCACAGCAACCCCGTGGTGGCGGGCCTGCCGCTCGGCATCTGGATTCCGACGATCATCGCCATCGTCATGGTCATCCTGGTGATGGTCAAGTTCGTCTGATGACGCCCGCCTCGGTCGAAGCGACGGCGGCCCTGCTCGCGGCCGGGGATTACGTGGCGGACCGGGCGCTGGCGACGAGCGTTCATCTCGCCTTGGCGATGGGCAGGCCGCTCTTCCTGGAAGGCGAGCCGGGAACCG
>DASTAF010000039.1:0-2396 GCA_035713005.1 Acetobacteraceae bacterium | reverse complement strand
CTTGCAGCCGGTGCGGATGACGGCGGAAAGCAGCCGGTAGAAGGGCGCCTGCTCGGCATCGTTGGCGAGGCCGATATCCCGATGCTCAAGCTCCTCCGCCCGGAACTTCGCGATGGTGTCCCGCAGATCGGCCTCACCGCCGCCCAGAGCCGCCTCCTGACGCGCGTAATGCCCATCGATCGTCTCCTCCACCGCGACGGTGCAGGCCATCGCCGCCCGGGCGCCGAGGGCAGCGGTGGCCGCGCCGAGGGCGAAACCAGCCACGCGCCAGAGCGGCAGCAGGGCGGTCGGCCGCACCCGGCGCTCGGTAATCAACTGGGAGAACTTGTCCAGATGATGCTGCTCCTGCGCCTGCATATGGCGCAGCGTATCGCCATGGCGGCTGTGCCCCAGCACCGCGAGCTGACCAGCATAGATCTGCCTCGCGCCATATTCCCCGGCATGATCGACGCGGATCATGCGCTCCAGATCGCGCTGGCTGGCAGGTTCAGCCGCGATCGGCCGGGTCGGATCAGGCAAGTCGCTCATGACGGTCTCCATCGGGTCCGTTTCAAATAGGTAATGATGAAGGCGGCAAAAACCAGCGCGTAGATCATGTCCATCAGCGCCATCGAAACCGGCAGGCCGGGAATCAGGAAGGCGGGCCTGCTGCATGAAACCGAAGGCCGCAGCGGCAGGGCGCCGAAGGAAGGCGGAGGCGCATTGCATTCGGGAAGCGGGCTCGGCCACCAGCCCTGCTCCACCCCCACATGAACGAAGGCGATCACGGCGTCCGCCAGCATGGCCAGCGCCGCCAGTCCAAGCATGCTCCGCCCGGTCCGGCGCGGGGAGATGGCGGCCAGCAGCCCGAAAGCGGTGGCGATGCGGTAGGGCCAGCGCTCGATCAGGCACAATGGGCAGGGCACCATCCGCAAATGATATTCGGCGAAATAGGCGACCCCAAGGGCGGCAAGCGCCGCCATGGCGACAAGAAGCCCGGCGATCCGGTGGTGCTGCGTCATTCCGCCGCTATGCCGCAAGGCGAAGGCGGGGGCAATAATCAAGGCGAGGGAGACATCCTCAATCGCCGATACGGTTTCTTCCCGCGGCAATCCAGCCTGCGGAGGCGGCTATCGGATCCGCCGAAGATGCGGCCTCATCGGCAGGTTTAACATCCGCTGTTTTCCTGCCGCCCTTTTCGCTGAAATCAAACGCCTGTTGTAAGCACCGTTACTTTTGCCGCCGGCTCCGCTCGAAAATCGGCGGCGGAATCGGATGTCATTGAAAAGCGCTGCTGACTTAACCTGCCTTTAAGATTCAGGTTTCTATGTTGGGCCGTGCTCAACGATCAGGATTCTCTCTCATCATCCGACAATCCTTCCGGCACCTGCGCGCCATGCCGCTCCGCACCGTGGAAGGATAAATCATTATCTTTCGAAACCCGCCTCGCACGGAAAGGCCTGGTTTCAAATTCTTCTAACAATTTCATTGTTAGAAATCCTCCTGATATCCGTCGTGCGCCTTTGCCCTTCATTCGCGCCCTCCTCAAGTAACATCAGGAACAGCCCCATGTCCGACACGACAGCAAACGCGAATCTGACCAGCCCGATTATTCCGCAGCCGGACGCGCCCGGCCAGATCGTCGGCATGGTGCTGCAAAATACTGGAACGGCCGCCACCGCGGCCAATACGGAAGTCACTTTCGGCCAGGCGTTCCTGCCCGGCGCGGTTCAGCCGGGTCAGCAGCTTTATGCCACGATCAACGGCACCGAAATTCCGGTGCAGATGGACACCAAGACGTTCAACGCGGATGGCTCGGTCAATGATGCGGTGCTGACATTTGCCGCTCCCTCGATCGCCGCCAACAGCAGCGCCAACATCATGCTTTCGGTGGGGCCGGCGCTTGCCGCCCAGCCCGCGGCGATCGATCTCGCGGCGGCGCTGAAGAATTACAGCCTCACCGTCGACCTCGCGATTCAGACCGGAACCACCAGCGCCCCGGCAACGACGAACTACCATATCGACGCCGTCGCCGCGATGGAGGCGGCGTTGGCGAATGGAACCGCAAGTTACTGGCAGCAGGGGCCGAACGCCACGCAGGCCCGCGTCACCGTGCCAGTAACCAAGGCGATGCAGATGGTGTTCGACATCACCGCCAATGCCAACGGCACATTCACCACCGACGTGCAGTTCCTGAACGACGAAGGCTATGTCCAGAATGCCTGGGGGCAGCCCCTGAACAGGAATGGTCAGGTCGTCGCCAGCGATCCATCAGGTGGTGTGGAAACATATAGCGAGACCATCACGCAGAACGGCCAGATTGTCTCGAACAATAGCAACATCCAGCAGGGTATGTACCAGAATTGGCATACCGTCGTCACCACGCAGCCAAGTGCCAGCCAGATCAATGTCCAGCA
>DASTAF010000038.1:0-3908 GCA_035713005.1 Acetobacteraceae bacterium | reverse complement strand
GGGCGGCACGGGGAAATTATAGATGGCGGTTTCAGGGAGCGAGCCAGTGCCGGTTCGCGGCCAGCGTCCCGCCTCGTGCAGGCTGATGGTCAGCACCCGCGGATCATCGGCAAAGGCCGCCTCCACCCCGTCGCCGTGATGGGCGTCGAGATCGAGATAAGCGATTCGTCGGAGGCCCTGCCCCAGCCATTCCATGATGCCGAGCACGGCATCATTCACGAAGCAGAACCCGCTGGCGCGGTCCGGCCGGCCATGATGATTGCCCGCGCCGGGCGCGTGGACGGTGCCGCCCTCGCGGGTGAGTTTCGCCGCGAAAATGGCTCCACCCGCCGAGATCGCGGGGCGGCGATATACCGCCGGATGAATCACGTTCGAATCGGCGCCGATGCGGTATTTAAGCCGCAGCGCTTCCGGAAGCGCTTGCTCGGCCTCCGCGCGGCTCAGCGCGTCGAGATAATCCTCGCTATGGAAACGGGCCAGCGCGGCGCGGTCCGCCTGGGGTGAAGCGAGATACCGCGCCTCCGGCAGCCAGCCCATGGCGCGGCAGAGATCCTCGACCAGGGGGACACGCAGCACCGCCAGCGGATGCGGAGGCTGGAAGGCGGTGGCCCGGTAAATCTCGCTGCCGATGAAGAGCGGCGTGCTCACCACGGTGCTGTTTTCACGATTGAAGGGCTGACATGAACGTGACAAATTCATGCGGTATTAACTCGATGATGCCAAGATAGGGTAATGGACGCTCCAAGCCACAATCAGAAAGCGGATGAACTGGACCGGCTCCTGAACGATGCCGATGCGCCGATGCAGCCGGAACGCGTATGGTCGCTGCTCGCCGATCTGGTGCGGCCGGAGATTCAAGGCGGCATGGGCGGGACGGGGCGTTTGGCGAAACGCGATGGCCGCTGAATCTGGTTAGGCATGGTTGGTCAGGCTGAACCGGGATGATCCGGAATCTCGCCTGTGGGCTTGTGCTGGCTGCGCTGCTTCCTTTCAGCGACACGGCGGCGGCGCTGCTGCCACCCATCGGACCGTGGCAAGGTGTCTATCGCTGCGCGCAGGGCGAAACCGCGCTCGACCTGCAAATCACCGCGCGAAGCCCGACCAGGATTGAGGCGGTTTTCTACTTTCACGCCTCGCCCGCCAATCCGCGCGTTCCGCAGGGCTGCTTCACGATGCGCGGAAGCTTCAATCAGGCCAGCGGGCGGATCACCCTCACTCCAGTTGTATGGCTTCACCGCCCGCCATTCTTTGTCAGTGTCGCGCTGGAGGGGAAAATTTCCAGGGGGGTGCTGAGCGGCAGGATCGAGGGGCCGGCCTGCTCCGGCTTCCGTCTCGAAAGAAGCCTTGCTCCACCCATACCGCCCGCACCCGCGTCCTGCCGGATGGGGCAGCAGGGGCCGGTAGTGTAGGCTCCGGCGATCAGGCATCCTTGCGGCGGCGCAGCAGGCCAAGCCCAATCAGGCCGGTTCCGAGAATCGCGAGCGGGGCAGGTTCCGGCACTGAGGTCGGTGCGCTGACCAATTTGCCCCCAGTCAAGCCTCGGTACGGGCTGCAGTTGAAGCATTCGCCGCCATAGGAGTTGTTGGCGGCAAGAATATAGGTTCCGCCAGCCGGGGACAGCAGAGTTGCAACCGGTAGGCGCAACTGGCGGTATGAATTGTCCTGGGCGAATGTATAAATCTTATCGCCTGAAGCCTGAAATGCGTATTCGCTTGAGTTTGTCGGATCATAGGTAAAGGCCGGAAAAGAACTGGTATCGCCGCCGCTGACACTGATGTCATAAGCCGACACATCGCCTGAAGTATTGATAGTCAAGGTGCCAGTGGTGATCCCGCTATCTGAAAAGCCGACATTTTGAAGATTATAGACCACATCGGCGGATGCGGTGGCGGTGGCCAGGCAGGTGATAACCAGGGAGGCAGCAAAGAGTTTGAACATCTTGTTTCGAATCCTTAAATTATTAAAGAACTTAAATTTTGTAGCAATTCTGATGCCATATTTTATGGCGTTGAATTAATGTAGCTTTAATGAATTTTCCATGGTTGTTGTAAAAATTTTCGACAGAATGCGTCTGCCAATCATACCATGAGTTCGATCAGGAACGGCCCGGGGCGCGAGACGCTGCCCCGCAACAACTCGTTGAACTCGGTCATGGTGGTGGCCCTGGCGGCGGCGACACCCATCCCTTCCGCAATGCGCACCCAATCCAGATCGGGATTGCCCAGATCCATCATCGAGAGCGCCGTCGGTCCCGGATTGGCGCCGACATTGGCCAGTTCATGCAGCAGGATCGCGTATTTGCGGTTGGAAATGAGCACAGTGGTAATGTCGAGCCGCTCCCGCCCCTGAGTCCAGAGGGCGGCAACGGTGTACATCGCCGAGCCATCCGCCTGCAGGTTGATCACCCGCCGCCCCGGCGCGCCGATGGCGGCGCCCACGGCCAGCGGCATTCCCTCACCGATCGCGCCGCCGGTCAGGGCCAGCCAGTCATGCGGCGGAGCCTCCTTGGTGGCCGGGAAGAAGCCGCGCCCGAAGGATATGCTCTCTTCGACTATAACGGCATTTTCCGGCATCAGCGCGGCCAGGCTTTGCGCCACTGCCTCGGGGCCGACCGCGCCGGTTGCCGGCTGGGGAAGCCGCCGCGCCGGCCGGGGTGGCGCGGTTTTCGCATCCAGCGCATCCGCCAGCGCCGCCAGCGCCGCAGGCCCATCCTGTTCGGGGCGCGCCAGCACGTGCAGCGTGCAGTCCTCCGGCCAGAGCCGCCCCGGCCTGCCCGGATAAGCAAAGAAGCCGACCGGAGGCGCCGCCTCCACCAGGATCAGGTGCCTGATCCCGGAGAGCGACTCCAAAGCAAGATCGAGCGTATAAGGGATGCGGTCGATGGCTGCGCGCCCCGCTCCCCGCTCGACGCGGGCATTGAACATCTCCGCCCGCAGGCCCGTTCCCGTCGCCGCCGCTATGCGGGCGGCCGCTTCCGAAGGAGCCGCGCGCAGGGCGGAGCCGCCCAGCAGCATTATAGCCGGCTCACCGCCGCGCAGCACCCGCGCGATCTTCTCGATCACCCCTTGCTCCACCTGCCCACGGGACGGGGCAGGAAGCGGTGCGTGCGGCGTGCCGCCGTCACTCCAGGCGGTATCAGCGGGAAGGATCAGCGTCGCGATCTGGGATTGCGCCACGGTGATCGCCGCGGCGGCATCGGCCCCCACCCGCGCGGCATCGGTAGCGGTGCGGACGAAGCCGGAAACGGGCCTCGCCCAGCCTTCGGTATCGGCGGTCAGTGGCGCATCCAGCGGCCGGTGATAGGTCGCCTGATCCCCCACCACGTTCAGGATGCCCGAGCGCGCCCGCCTGGCATTGTGCAGATTTGACAGCGCATTCGCCAAGCCAGGCCCGCAATGCAGCAGCGTCGCCGCCGGGCCGCCCGCCATGCGGAAATAAGCATCCGCCGCCCCTGCCACCACACCCTCGCTCAGGCACAGCACTGGTTTCACCCCCGGTATCCGGTCCAGCGCCGCGACGAAATGCATTTCGCTGGTGCCGGGATTGGCGAAGCAGGTGGTTATGTTTCCCGCGATCAGGGTGTGAACCAGGGATTCGGCGCCGTTCATGAATTACTCCCTCAAATATCGCAGCGATCCTGCCCGTATCGCTGCCACACAGCAATACTATCCCCCTTATCCACGTAATCCACAGGGGGTTGCGCCCTGTCTCGGTGACGATGATCGGAGTAGAGTGCGGGGATGAATGTGATCGACTCCCCGCTGCTTGGATTGTCCCAACGCCTGCCGCCGGCCAATCTGGAGGCCGAGCAGGCGCTGCTGGGCGCGCTGCTGGCGAACAACAAGGCCTATGAGCGGGTATCGGAATTCCTCAGCCCGGAGCACTTCGCCGACGCCATCCACGGCAAG
>DASTAF010000037.1:0-2229 GCA_035713005.1 Acetobacteraceae bacterium | reverse complement strand
GATATCGGTGCCGTCGAACCGGATGCGTCCCGAGGAGGGATCGAGCAGACGCAGCACGAGCCGCGCGGTGGTTGATTTGCCGCTGCCGGATTCGCCGACCAGCCCCAGCGTCTCCCCACGGGCGAGGGTGAAGGAGACGTCGTTCACTGCCGCCACTTCCCCTATGGCGCGCGCGAACAGCAGCCCACGCCGGACGGTGAAGCGGCGCGAAAGATGCTCGACCTCGAGCAGCGGCGTGGTCACCCGTTGCTTTCCAGCAACTGGCTGGCCAAGGGCCGACGTTTCGGAATCGTCTCCAGCGGCGCCCTGATGCAGGCGGCACGATGATCAGGGCCGAAGCGGCGCATCGGCGGCGGCGCGATGGTGCAGGCGGGTTCGGCCAGGGCGCAGCGCGGATGGAACCGGCAGCCCGCCGGCATATCCGCCGGACCCGGCACCGTGCCTTCGATGGCGAGCAGCCTCTTGCCTGGAGCCGCGGCATTGGGGGCGCTGGCGATCAGGCCAAGGGTGTAGGGATGCTGGGCGTCGGCGAACAAGGCGCTAGCGGGCGCCTGCTCGATCACCTGGCCGGCATACATCACCGCGACCGTATCGGCCATGCCCGCCACCAAGCCGAGATCATGGCTGATCAGCATCAGCGCCATCCCGGTTTCCGCCTGCAGGTTGCGGAGCAGCGCCAGAATCTCGGCCTGCACCGTCACGTCCAGGGCGGTGGTCGGTTCATCGGCGATCAGCAGATCCGGCCGGCAGGCGAGCGCCATCGCGATCATCACCCGCTGGCGCTGTCCGCCGGAAAGCTGGTGGGGATAATCGTCGAACCGGCGGCCGGGATCGGGAATGCGGACCCGCGCCAGCGCCTCCTCGGCCCGGGCGCGCAGGGTGCGGACGGGAATTCCGCGCTCATGCGCCGCGATCGCCTCCACGATCTGCGCCCCTACCGTATGCGCGGGATTGAGGCTGGTCATCGGCTCCTGAAAGATCATCGCGATCCGCCGTCCCCGCAGCGCCCGCATCGCCGAGGGACGGAGCGCCAACAAGTTTTCTCCATCAAAGCGGATCGTGCCGGCGGCGATCTGCCCCGGGGGCGGCACCAGCCCCATGATCGAAAGCGACAGCATCGACTTGCCCGATCCTGATTCGCCGACAATGCCGAGGGTGCGGCCACGCTCCAGCGCGAGATCCACTCCGGCCACCGCCGCGAAATCTTCTCCCTCGCCGGTAAAGACGGTGCGCAGGCCCTCGATGCGGAGCAATTCGTCCATTCGCCGACTTAGCCTGTGGAAACCTCGGCGGGTCAAGTAGCGCCGCGTCAAACCGCTTGCCGCAAGGGGAGGCTTTCCCTAGCATGCAGCCCTGCGACACGAAAAACAATTCAATGAAGTGGAGCCTTCACGATATGCGCCGCATCCTGCCTGGTCTGATGCTTGCCGGGGCTGTCCTGTTCGGCCTCGCCGCCCCCGCCCTGGCGGCGTCCTCTCCCCAGCGTGTCCTGCGCATCGGACTGCAGGAGGACCCGGACATTCTCGATCCGACGCTCAGCGGCAGCTATGTCGGGCGCATCGTCTTCGCCGGCATGTGCGACAAGCTGTTCGACTACGACACCGCCCTGCACATCGTCCCGCAACTCGCCACCGGCTACACCTACAAGGATCCGACGCATCTGCTCCTGCATCTGCGCTCCGGCGTCCTGTTCCAGGATGGCGAGAAATTCGATGCCCAGGCGGTGAAATACACGCTGAACCGCGACCTGACGATGCCGCGCAGCCTGCGCCGCGGTCAGATCAACGACATCCAGTCGATCAACGTGATCGACCCCCTCACCGTCGAGCTGGTGCTGAAGGCACCGGATTCGGCGCTGCTCGCTCAGCTCGCCGGCCGACCGGGGATCATGCTGGCGCCGAAAGTGGCGGAGAAGGAGGGCGCGAATTTCGGCCAGCACCCGGTCTGCGCCGGGCCGTTCCGCTTCGTGCAGCGGATTCCCGAACAGAAGATTGAGCTGGCCCCCGTGGTGAGGACCATTTCCCGCCGGAATTAAGGTGGAAGTGGCGCCGTTCTGACCTTCATGAAAATATCAAGCTGCCTGCTGTTTTAGGGTTCGGACTCATAACCAGTAGCTGACAGTTGCGGCGATACATACGGCGGCGAGAAAGTTGACGGCGTTGCGGTCATATCGGGTGGCCACACGGCGGAAGTCCTTCAGGCGGCAAAACATGCGTTCGATGGCGTTTC
>DASTAF010000036.1:0-3195 GCA_035713005.1 Acetobacteraceae bacterium | reverse complement strand
TCATTGCGAGCCTATTCTTTAGCTGGTAGGCAGGATTCCATTGACGATCCGCCAATTCCGGCGGGTCCCCCCGATTTTGGAAGAGCGATGATGGACGGTGTTCCCCAATTGCCGCAGCTCAAGGTGGCACCGATCGAGGCGACTGTCGGGCTTCGCCGGATGGCCAGCGATGCGATCAAGCGCGCGATCACGGAAATGGATATCTATGGTCATCCGGGCGAGATCCGTCTCGATGAGCGGCAGCTTTCGCGTGATCTGGAGGTGAGCCGAACCCCGATCCGCGAGGCGCTCAGCCTGCTGGAGCAGGAGGGCTTCGTGCGCTCGGTGCCGCGCCGGGGCATCTATATCGTGCGCAAAAACAAGCGCGAGATCATCGAGATGATCACGGTGTGGGCGGCGATCGAGAGCATGGCGGCCCGGCTCGCCTGCGAGCGGGCGAGCGATGACGAGATCGCCGAGCTGCACAAGGTGGCCGATTTCAAGAAGAACCCGACCACCAATGTCGATGAGTATTCGCAGTCCAACATGATCTTCCACAAGACGATCATCCGCCTGAGCGGCTGCGACCTGATGTCGGAGATGATCGAGAACCTGTTCATCCACATGCGGGCGATCCGTTCGGCCACCATGCGCCAGGGCGACCGGGCGCAGCGCTCGCTCGTCGATCACATGAACATCGTCACGGCGATCGAGGGCCGGGACGCTGACCTCGCGGAGCGGCGGGTGCGCGAGCATACGCTCGGGCTTGCCGCGCATATCGAGAAATACGGCGATTTTCTCGATAATTTCCAGACCCCCGGCGCGAAGCGCACACGCTATGGCTAATGCCGCCTTCCGCTCTGGAACGCCAATGCCGCATGCCGGCGGCCAGACTGTCCACACGATGCACGAGTAAGCAGCAAGCTGCACCCGCGGCGGCATCACCCGCCGCGGATCACGGGATGATTGGAGGAAACAATGACCAAGGCTCTTGAGGGCGTACGAATTCTGGACTTCACCCATGTTCAGTCCGGCCCGACCTGCACCCAGCTCCTCGCCTGGTTCGGCGCGGATGTGATCAAGATCGAGCGGCCCGGCGAGGGCGACATCACGCG
Organism: Acetobacteraceae bacterium; assembly: GCA_035713005.1. Classification (GTDB taxonomy): domain Bacteria; phylum Pseudomonadota; class Alphaproteobacteria; order Acetobacterales; family Acetobacteraceae; genus Acidiphilium. Next base: position 2,101 of record DASTAF010000036.1, on the reverse strand, counting down.
CGGCCAGCTGCGCGACGTGCCGAACGCCGACAGCCTGTATTTCACCATGCTGAACAGCAACAAGCGTTCCCTCACGCTGGACACCAAGAACCGCAAGGGCCGTGAGATCCTCGAAGAACTCGTGAAGATCTGCGACGTGATGGTGGAGAATTTCGCTCCTGGGGTTCTGGACCGCATGGGGCTGACCTGGGCCCGCATCCAGGAGCTGAATCCGAAGATCATCCTCGCCTCGATCAAGGGTTTCGGTCCCGGCCCCTACGAGGACTGCAAGGTCTACGAGAACATCGCGCAATGCGCGGGCGGCTCCGCCTCCACCACCGGCTTCGATGACGGCCCGCCGCTGGTGACCGGCGCGCAGATCGGCGATAGCGGCACCGGGCTGCATCTCGCCCTCGGCATCGTCACCGCCCTTTATCAGCGCACCCATAGCGGCCGCGGCCAGAAGGTGACGGCAGCGATGCAGGACGGCGTGCTCAATCTCTGCCGCGTCAAGCTGCGCGACCAGCAGCGCCTCGCCCATGGGCCGCTGAAGGAATATCCGCAATTCCCGGACGGCGAGTTCGGCGAGGCGGTGCCGCGTGCCGGCAATGCCTCGGGCGGCGGCCAGCCGGGCTGGATCGTCAAGTGCAAGGGCTGGGAGACCGACCCGAACGCCTATATCTACTTCATCACCCAGGCGCCGGTGTGGAAGAGCATCTGCGAGGTGATCGGCAAGCCGGAATGGATCACCGATCCCGATTATGCGACCCCTGCCGCCCGCCTGCCGCGCCTGAAATACATCTTCTCGGTCATCGAGGAATGGACGATGACCAAGACCAAGTTCGAGGCGATGGAGATCCTCAACAAGTACGACATCCCCTGCGGGCCGATCCTGTCGATGAAGGAGATCATGGAGGATCAGTCCCTGCGGGCGACGGGGACGCTGGTCGAGGTCGATCACCCGACGCGCGGCAAGTATCTCACCGTCGGCAACCCGATCAAGCTCTCGGACAGCCCCGCCGACGTGAAGCGTTCGCCGCTGCTCGGCGAGCATAACGACGACATCCTGCGCAACGTGCTGCGGTTCGATGACCGCCAGGTGCTGGAGGCGCATGATTCCGGCGCCCTCGGCGCGCCGCCGGCGATCGCCGCGAAATAGTTGGACTACCCTGGCCGGAGCGGCGCGGTTTCAGCCGCCCCGGCCAGATTGCCTTAACCGCCGCGACCCGCGGCGGCTCAGAATTTTCAGTGACAGAGGATAGAGAATGTCTAGCACAGCGACAGTCGCCCATCAGGGGCATGAGCAAGGCGGCCAGCCGAAGGAGGCGGTGCGCCGCATCCTGGAGCAGGCGAAGAAGGATGGCCGCGACGCGCTGACCGCGCCTGAAGGCAAGGCCCTGTGCGACGCCTATGGCATCGCGGTGCCGGGCGAGGCGCTGGCGAAATCCGCCGACGAGGCGGCGCGCGAGGCCGGGAAGATGGGCTTCCCGGTGGTGCTGAAGATCGTTTCGCGCGACATTCTCCACAAGACCGAGGCGGGCGGCGTGCTGGTCGGGCTGAAATCCGAGGACGAAGTCAGGCGCGGCTATGACACCATCATCGCCAACGCCAAGAAGTACAAGGCGGATGCGGCGATCGACGGCATCCAGGTCCAGCAGATGCTCACCGGCGGCCAGGAGGTCATCATCGGCTCAGTGACCGATGACAGCTTCGGCAAGCTGGTCGCCTTCGGCATGGGCGGCGTGCTGGTCGAGGTGCTGAAGGACATCACGTTTCGATTGGCTCCGGTCGAGAAGCAGGAAGCCATGAGCATGATCAACGGCATCCAGGCCGCCGAGATGCTGCACGGCGTGCGCGGCAGCGAGCCCGCGAATGTCGATGCGCTGGCCGACATGATCGTCCGCGTTTCCCGCCTGGTTTCCGACTTCCCGGAAATCTCCGAACTCGACCTGAACCCGGTGTTTGCCTCCGCCAAGGGCGCGATCGCGGCGGATGTGCGCATCGTGCTCGACTTCGCGCAGAAGCCCCCGCGCCAGCAGTTCAGCCAGGAACAGATCCTGACCGCGATGAACCGCATCATGCGGCCGAAATCGGTGGCGGTGATCGGCGCCTCGGCGGAGGA
>DASTAF010000035.1:0-8934 GCA_035713005.1 Acetobacteraceae bacterium | reverse complement strand
TCCGGCGAGGGCTGATAGAAATTGATCGCCTGCGGCACCTTGTTCCTGCTGAAGCGCATCGGGTCGATCAGCATGCGCGCCCGGCCCTTCAGCCCGTCCCGGACATAGAGATGCGCGGTGTTCCCGCCCGGCGACACCTGCATGTAGAAATACCTGCCGCCCGCCTCGTCCAGCCAGTAGATCGAGGTGTCGGTATTGCTGAGCCTGCCGATGTCCCGGCGCAGCCGGTCCCGCCCCGGAATCCGCGCCAGCACCGCCCTCGTATAGTCGTTCTGCTCGCGCATGAAGGCGGCGAGCCGCTTGCTGCCGGGCTTTTCCATCCAGCGGTAATCGTCGGTCACCCTGGTGCCGTAATAATCGGTGACATGGGGAACCACCGGGGCCGGCGGCGGCTTTTGCGGCATTCCGCCCGGAGCGGCACCGCCGCAGACCAGGGCGAGGGCGGCAAGCCCCGCACGCTGCGGCCACGCGCTGATCGGTCTGGCTCTCATCGGCAATTCCTAACTTACGATTCGTTCCTGCCGTCCAAGGTTGTCACAACCATGCCGGAAGCGCCAAATGGGGCGGCCAAATGAGGCGGGAGAATCCGCGATGGAACTGATCGATGCGCTTTCGGCGCTGCTGGGCCCCTCCGGCCTGCTCCGCGATGCCGGAGACATCGCCCCCTATGGCGCCGACTGGCGGGGGCTCTACAACCATCCGCCCCGCGCCGTGCTGCGCCCGGCGGATACGGAGCAACTCGCCGGGGCGGTGCGGCTCTGCGCCGCTGCCGGCATCCCGCTGGTGCCCCAGGGCGGCAACACCTCGCTGGTCGCGGGCGCCGTTCCCTCGGCAGCGGGCCGCGAATTCGTCCTCTCCCTCAACCGGATGGACCGGCTGCGCTCGATGGACCGGCAGGACCTCTCGATGGTGGTGGAGGCAGGAATGACCCTCGCCCGCGCCCAGGAGATCGCCGCCGATGCCGGCGCGCTGCTGCCGCTCTCGATCAGCTCGGAAGGCTCCGCCCGGATCGGCGGGGTGCTGGCCACCAATGCCGGCGGCAACAACACGCTGCGCTTCGGCAACGCGCGGGACCTGGTGCTGGGGCTGGAAGTGGTGCTGGCCGATGGCTCGGTCTGGCACGGGCTGCGCCGCCTGCGCAAGGACAATACCGGCTATGCGCTGAAGCATCTGTTCATCGGCTCGGAGGGCACGCTCGGCATCATCGCCGCCGCCGCGCTCAGGCTCCATCCCGCGCCCCGCGCGCGGGCGACGGCGCTGTGCGCCCTGCCCTCGGTGGAGGCGGTGCTCGATCTCTTCACCCGCTTCCGGGACGAGGATGATTCCTCGATCTACGCCTTCGAATACATCTCCGGCCCGGCGATGGAGGTCAATCTGCGCCACGTCCCCGGCGGGGCGCTGCCGCTCGCCGGCCCGGCGCCGCATTACGCGCTGGTCGAGCTTGCCACCACCCGCCGCTCGGGCGACCCGCGGGAGACGCTGGAGCTGGTCCTGGAATCGGCGCTGGAGGCCGGGGCGGTGAGCGACGCGGCGATCGCCGAATCCGAATCCCACCGCATCGCCTTCTGGCGCCTGCGCGAGCATCTCGCGGAATCGCAGAAGCGCGAGGGGGAATCGATCAAGAACGACGTCTCCGTCCCCGTCTCGGCGGTGCCGGAGCTGCTCGCCCGCGCCGGGGAGATGCTGGCGGGCTTCCTGCCGGGCAGCCGGATGGTCGCCTTCGGCCATATCGGCGATGGCAACATCCACCTGAACCTGCTGCAGCCGCGGGGCGCCGATGGCCCGGCCTTCATGCGCCATGCCCATGAGGTGATGGAGCGGATCAACGAGATCGTGCACCGGCTCGGCGGCAGCTTCTCGGCGGAGCACGGCGTCGGCATGATCAAGCGGGACGCGATGGAGCGCTTCCGCGGCGGCGTGGAGCGCGGCGCGATGCGGCGGATCAAGCAGGCGCTCGATCCTCACGGGCTGTTCAACCCTGGCAAGCTGTTCTGAATGCCGCGCGCCACTGGCCAAGCCGCGTGCAAAGGCGTATGCTGTGTTTTCGGCGCTTTTCGTTTGTGTTGCTGCGTGACTGATGTGTCAGATTTTTCGACTCGACGCTCCTCAACATTGAAAGGTATTCCGGCCCGCGCAGTGCGGGTTGCCGTTTTTATGGAGAGACTCGATGTCAACAGGCACAGTCAAATGGTTCAACGCCCAGAAGGGCTACGGCTTCATCCAGCCGGATGACGGCTCGAAGGACGTCTTCGTGCATATCTCCGCCGTCGAGCGGGCCGGCCTCGGCCGCCTGAACGAAGGCCAGAAGGTCCAGTACGAGGTCCAGCGTGGCCAGCAGGGCAAGCTCTCGGCGGAAAATCTGAAGGCCGCGTAAAGCCCGGCTTCCGCTGAGCGATTGATGAAACGGCGTCGCCTTGGTGCGGCGCCGTTTTTATGTCTAATGGGGGGATTGCGGGCCGGCGGGTTGAATTTCTCCGGCTTTCCGGCCATGCGGAAGGCCGGGACATATCATGCGTCTGGTTACGGGCCGAACGGGAGACTGAATCGTGGCGTTGAATGCGGGCATTGAACGGGAAAGCGGAGCCGCCCCGGAAGCGGCGCACGGAGAACCCCGGCGGGATTTCCTGAAAATCCTGATCGGCTCCACCATGGCGGTCGGGGCCGCCGCGGTCGCCTGGCCCTTCCTCGATTACCTCGGCTCGGACGCCGATGCCCGCGCCCAGGGCGTGGTGGATGTGGATGTGTCGCCCATCGCGGCGAATTCCGGCATCACCGTGCGCTGGCGCGGCAAGCCGGTCTTCGTCCGGCGCCTGACGCCCAAGCAGCTCGCCGCCGTGCAGGCGACGCCGATGAAGGATCTGATCGATCCCGCCTCCTTCGCCTCCCGCGTCAGCCCTGGCGGCGAATCCTGGGTGGTGCTGGTCGGGCTCTGCCCGCACCGGGGCTGCATCCCGCTCGGCAACAAGCCCTCCGATCCGCGCGGCCCCTATGATGGCTGGCTCTGCCCCTGCCACGGCGCCGCCTTCGACGCGGTGGGGCGGGTGCGGCGCGGCCCGGCGGAGCGCAACCTGCCGGTGCCGCCCTACCGCTTCGCCTCCCCCACCATGATCCGCATCGGCTGAGGGCGAGGCGCAGATGGCAATGCAACCGATATCGGCCCCGGAGCGCATCGAGACCGCGCCTTCCGCCGGCTTCATGCAGCGGCAGTTCCTGGACTACCGGGTGCCCGTCAACCTCAACGCCTTCTGGTCCTTCGGGCTGCTGGTGGCGTTCAGCCTGGCGGTGCTGACCGTGACCGGCATCTGGCTCTCGCTCTATTACGTCCCCGGCCCGCGGCAGGCCTTCGATTCCATCCAGTACATCCTGCGGAACGTGCCCTTCGGCTGGCTGATCCGCGACCTGCACCTGGACGGCACGACCATGCTGTTCGGCGCCGTCTATATCGAGCTGTTCCGGGGGATCTACTACGGCACATACCGCAACGGCCGGAGTGCAGTATGGCTCCTGGAGGTCCTGCGCTTCTTCCTGCTGCTCTGCACCGGCTTCTTCGGCTTCGTGATGGTGTTCGGCGCCGCCTCCTATGCGAGCCTGATGATCATGGCCGCCCATCTGGGCGCGCTGGGCCGCATCCTGCTGGCGGGCTACGGCGTGAACCCGGCGACCATGCCGCGCATCGAAACCCTGCACCTGCTGGCGGGGCTGCTGGCCCTGGGCGTGGCGGCGGTGGGCTTCGCCGCCTCCCGCGCCGCCGGCACCGCCAATCCGGACGGCATCCCCGCCGTCGGCGAGGCGGACAGAATCCCCCTCCACCCCTACTACACCATGCGCGCCCTGTTCGCGCTGGTGGTGTTCATGTTCATCTTCGCGATCATCTTCACCTTCCAGCCGAACTTCGCCGGCCTGCACGAGGCCGCGCCCGGCACCCCGGCGCTGGCCCTGCCGATCGATCCCCTGCCGCCCTGGTACATGCTGGGCTTTCACGGCCTCGCCCGCGCCGCCGGCAGCTTCGGCTTCGGCACCTTCCTCACCATCCTCGCCTTCCTGCTGCTGGCGGCCCTGCCCTGGCTCGATCGCGGCACGGTGGCGAGCTGCCGATACCGCCCCTCCTATCGCGGCTTCGTCTGGGTGCTGGCGCTGGACTGGATTCTGCTGAGCTTCGGCGCCGCGCTGCCCCCCACCCATATCGCCACCATCATCTGCGAGGCCGCGACCATCTATTTCTTCCTGCATTTCATCATCATCACGCCGCTGGTGACCGGCTTCGGGCGCACGCGGCCGGTGCCGCCCCGGCCAGGGATGCGCCGCTTCATCCGGACGGAGCAGGTCTGATGCGCCGGTTGCTCGTCGCGGCCCTGGCCGCCGGTTTCGCCGCCGCCCTCGTCGCCCCCGCCCATGCCGATCAGAAGCGGCGGGACCCGCTGAGCCATTTCCAGTTCCAGGGCCTGTTCGGCAGCTACGACAAGGCGACGCTGCAGAAGGGCTTCGTGGTCTATCAGACCGATTGCGCGAGCTGCCACGGGCTCCGCCTGGTCCATTACCGCGACCTGCGCGGGCTCGGCCTGAACGCCCAGGATGTCGCGGGCCTGGCCGCCGGGGCGAAGGTGCCGAAGGCGATGGGCGGAAACGGCAAGCCCAAGCTGATCGCCGCCACCCCGGACGACCGCATCCTCTCCCCCCTCACCCCGGCCCAGGCGGCGAAGCGCTTCAACGGCGCGGTCCCGCGAGACCTTTCGCTGGCCGAGGCGGCGCATCCCGGCGGCGCCCGCTACATCTATTCCCTGCTGACCGGCTACCGTCCGGCGCCGGACAACATGCTGATGCTGCCGCATCACCACTTCAACACCGCCGCCTCCGGCATGCAGACGGCGATGGCGCCGCCGCTGAAGGCCGGCTCCGTCACCCTGGCCAACGGCAAGAAGCTCGGCACCCGGGAGATGGCGCATGACGTGGCGGAATTCCTCGCCTGGACCGCCGATCCCAGCCACGACAACCGCAAGTCCACCGGCTACGGGGCGATGTTTTTCTTGCTGTTCCTTGGCATTCTCGTATATGCGGCGCGTTTCACAACGCGTCGGGAACGTCCATGAGAAGAAACCACAACGACAGAATCGCTCCAGCCACGCCGGCCCGCCCGGTCATCGGCATCATCGGCGGCTCCGGCCTCTACGAGATGGCAGAGCTCGCCAACACCGAATGGATGCACGTATCCACCCCCTGGGGCGATCCGTCGGACACGCTGCTCAGCGGCATGCTGGGCGACGTGCCCATGGTCTTCCTGCCCCGGCACGGGCGCGGCCACAAGCTCTCGCCCAGCAACCTGAACTACCGCGCCAATATCGACGCGATGAAGCGCATGGGCGTCACCGACATCATCTCCCTCTCCGCGGTCGGCTCGCTGCGCGAGGAGCTGCCGCCCGGCCATTTCGTCATCGTCGATCAGTTCATCGACCGCACCTTCGCCCGCGAGAAGAGCTTCTTCGGCCAGGGCTGCGTCGCCCATGTCTCGATGGCCGACCCGGTCTGCCCTCGCATCGGCGATGTGCTGGAGGAAAAGGCGCGCGCCCTCGGCCTGCCGGTCACGCGCGGCGGCACCTATCTGGTAATGGAAGGCCCGCAATTCTCCACCAGGGCCGAGAGCGAGCTGTACCGGAGTTGGGGCTGCTCGGTGATCGGCATGACCAACATGCCGGAGGCGAAGCTCGCCCGCGAGGCCGAGATCAACTACGCCACCGTGGCCATGGTGACCGATTATGATTGCTGGCGCGACGGTCACGAGCATGTCACGGTCGATCAGGTGCTGAAGGTGCTGGCCGCCAATATCGAGAATGCCCGCAGGCTGGTGCGGGAGGTGGTGCCGGTGCTGGGCGCCCCGCGCGGCCCCTGCCCCGCCGGCTGCGACCGCGCGCTCGATCATGCGCTCATCACCGCCCCCGGCGCGCGCGATCCGGAGCTGATGCGCCGGCTCGACGTGGTGGCCGGCCGCGTGCTGGTTGCTTAAATTTAAGCCGCCCGCCCGCCGCAATCCAACCCTGCCTTCGCCATGATCGATGCCTATATGCAAGAAATCGATAATGGAGAAAAAAACATGACATCAGGCAGTGTGAAGCGCTGGATGGTGAAACGCTGGATCGTCAGGGGCGCCATCGCCGCCACGGCGATTGGGCTGGCCGGCTGCACCAATCCCTACAGCCCGGGCCAGCGCGCCCTCGGCGGCGGCGCCATCGGCGCCGGAACCGGGGCGGTGATCGGCGCCGCGACCGGCGGCAACGCGGCGGCGGGCGCCCTCATCGGCGGCGCGCTCGGCGCCGGCGCCGGGGCGCTGACCACCCCGCAGCGGCCGCGCTACAACCAGGGCTATTATAACGGGTACAATAACGGCTACGGCAACGGCTATAATAACGGCTACGGCAACGCCCCGCCGCCGGGCTATTACCGCTCGCCCCCGCCGGGCTACTGACCGCCCCTCCGCGAACCCGGCCAGAATGGCCGGGTTTTTTCATCACCGGTCGGTCCCGAAGCGCCAGATCGTCGTCGAGGTGAACACCTCGCCCGGATTCAGCACCGTCGATGGAAATTCCGGATGGTTCGGGCTGTCCGGAAAATGCTGGGTCTCGAAGGCATAGCCGTCGCCCTGGCGGTACAGCCTGCCGCCGGAGCCCATAAGCGTGCCGTCCAGCTTGTTGCCGGTATAGAACTGCACCCCCGGCTGATCGGTCTCGACCGTCAGCGTCCGCCCCGAGCCGGGATCATAGGCGGCGGCGGCGAGATGCAGCCCGCCCGACCGGTTCAGCACGAAGTTATGATCATACCCGCCGGCGAGCGAAAGCTGCTCGACCCCCTCCCGAATCCGGTCGGCGATCCGCGTCAGCTTGCGGAAATCCATCGGCGTGCCCTCCACCGGGGCGATCTCCCCGGTCGGGATATGCTGATGGTTTGCCGGCGTGTAGTGATCGGCGTTGATGGTCACGTACTGATCGAGCGCCGAACCCGAACCCTCGCCCGCCAGGTTGAAATAGCTGTGATTGGTGAGGTTGAGCACCGTCGGCGCGTCGGTCACGGCCCGATAATCCAGCCGCAGCGCGTTATCCTCGGTCAGGGTATAAGTCACCTCGACATCGAGCCGCCCCGGATAGCCGTTATCCCCGTCCGGGCTGGAAAGCCGCAGCGTCGCGGCGCTCTCGCCCTTTTCCGTCACCTCCCAGAGCTTGTGGCTGAAATTATCCGTCCCGCCATGCAGGGAATTCTCGCCGTTGTTGACCGGCAGATGATAGGTCCTGCCGTTCAGGGTGAACCGCCCCCTGGCGATCCGGTTGGCGTAGCGCCCCACCAGCGCGCCGAAATAGGGGCTCTTCTTCGCGTAATCCTCGACCGTGCTCATCCCGAGCACGATGTTCCCGTGGATGCCGTCCCGGTCCGGCGCCATCACCCGGGTGATGACGCCGCCATAATCGATGAAGCTGACGCCCATCCCCCGCGCGTTGCGCAGGCTGTGGGAGAATACCTCCCTGCCGCCGGGCAGGGTGCCGAACAGGACGGGCTTGGTCATGCGATTTCCTTCTATGCCGAGCCTGCAACTTGGGCACGGCGGATGAGGAAGGAAAGATCGCTCCCTTCCGGCAGCGTGCCATAGGCCGATCCGCCGCCGCCGAGCCGGGCGCGGAAGGCTTCCGCCACCGGCGTCGGGGCGAAGCGGACCAGCAGGCTGGCGGAAAGCGCCAGCGCCATCCGCTCGACGAGGCGCCGCGCCACCCCCTCCATCGCCTGCGGGCGGGCGAGCGCGTCTTCCAGCCCGGCGGCCAGCGCATCGAGCCCCGGATCGGCGCCCCTGGCCTGCCGGATTTCGCCGAGGAACGCGCCCGCCCCATCCGGCGCGCGGGAAAGGGCGCGGATCACGTCCAGGCAGATGACATTCCCCGCCCCTTCCCACAGCCCGTTCAGCGGCGCCTCGCGATAGAGCCGGGCGATGGGGTTCTCCTCGATGAAGCCGTTGCCGCCATGGCATTCCAGCGCCTCCGCCACCAGCCCCGGCGCGCGCTTGCAGATGAAATACTTGGCCACCGGCACGATCACCCTGGCCAGCGCCGCCTCGCCCGCGTCATGCGGCGCGCGGTCCACCGCCCATGCCGCCCGCATGGCGAGCCACATCGCCGCCTCCGCCTCCAGCGCCATGTCCGCGATCACGTTGCGCATGACCGGCTGATCCACCAGCAGGCGCTGAAAGGCGCTGCGATGGGCCGCATGATGCGCGGTCAGCGTCACCGCGTGGCGCATCAGCGCGGCGGCGCCGATGGCGCATTCCAGCCGGGTGAGATGCGCCATCTCCAGGATGGTGGCGATGCCGCGCCCCTCCTCGCCCACCAGCACCGCTTCCAGCCGGTGAAACTCCACCTCCGAGGAGGCGTTGGAGCGGTTGCCGCATTTATCCTTCAGCCGCTGGAGGGCGAGCCGGTTGCGGCTGCCGTCATCCCGCCAGCCCTGGGCGAGAAAACAGGAAATCCCCGCCTCCGTCCGCGCCAGGGTCAGGAACAGGTCGCTGGTGGGAACGGAGAAGAACCATTTATGCCCGGTGATCTCCCAGCGCCCCTGCCCGACAGATTTCGCGGTGGTCTGGGTCTGGCGGAGGTCGGAGCCGCCCTGCTTCTCGGTCATCGCCATGCCGACGGTGAGCGCCTCCTTCCGCCCCGGCGGCAGCGGGCGCGGATCGTGGCGGTCCGAGAGAATCCCGTCCCGGAATTTCACCAGTTGCTCGGGCGCGTGGCGAAGCGCGGCGATGGAGGCGAAGCTCATGCTGGCGGGGCAGCACACGCCCGGCTCGCCCTGGCCCCAGAGATAGGCGATTCCCGCCCGCGCCACCTGCGATCCGCTCCGGTTCGCCGTCCAGCCGAGCGAATGATAGGCGGAGCCGCGGATCAGCCCCATCAGCTCGTGCCAGGC
>DASTAF010000034.1:0-14208 GCA_035713005.1 Acetobacteraceae bacterium | reverse complement strand
TTTCGAGAGCCGGATCGGCGACTGGGATGCTCATCTTGAGCAGATGTGCGCCTTCTGGTCCTCGGTGATGCTGAAAACCGGGCGCTATCACGGCACGCCGATGCAGAAGCACATGGTTTTGCCGGTGGACCGCCGGTATTTTGAGCGCTGGCTGGAACTGTTCCAGAACGTCGCGCGGCGCGAGTGTGGCCCGGCGGCGGAGCGCTTCCTCGCCGCCGCCCGCTCCATCGCCGCCAGCCTGGAGATGGGGGTCGAGGCGCATCGCGGCCGGCTGCCGGAGCGGCGGGCATCCGCCTGATGGGACGCATCCGGATCAAGCGCGTCTATGATCCGCCCGCGCCGGAGGATGGCGCGCGCATCCTGGTCGACCGGCTCTGGCCGCGTGGGCTGAAGCGGGAGGCCGCGCGGATCGATCTCTGGCTCAGGGAGATCGCGCCGAGCCGGGAGCTGCGCTCCTGGTTCGGGCACCGGCCCGAGCGGTGGGAGGAATTCTCCCGCCGCTACCAGGCCGAACTCGCGGAGCGGCCGGAGGAGGTGCGGCGGCTCCGCGAGGCGATGGCCGCCGGAGCCTGCACGCTTCTCTATGCCGCGCGCGATGCCGCCCATAACAACGCCATCGCGCTCAGGCACTATCTTGAGGCTCACGCCGCCAGCAGGATTTCATCCGCCGGGCCGAAGAACTCGTAGCGGATGCGATCCGCCCCAATGCCCAGCCCCGCCAGCGCCCGGATCATCGCGCGCATGAAGGGCCGCGGGCCGCAAACGTAGAAAATTCCGTCGGCGATGGGCGTGTTGGCGGCGAGCCATTTTTCGGTGATGAAGCCGCGCTGCTCGTAAACCTCGCCGATATGATCCTCGTCCCTCGGCTCGGCGTAGAAGATGCTGACGCGCACGTCGCCCTGGCGCGCGAGGTCGCGCACATGCCGCCCCATCGCGTGCACCGAGCCGTTCTGCGCCGCATGGACGAACCAGGTGGGCAGATGCGGATGCTCCGCCACGATATTCTCCAGCATGCTGATCATCGGGGTGAGGCCGACGCCGCCGGAAAGCAGCACCACCTTTTCACCCTTCTCAGCATCCAGCACGAAATCCCCCGCCGGCGCCGCCAGCTTGAGATGCAGGCCCGGCTTCGCATGATCGTGCAGCCAGTTGGAGACCAGTCCGGCCGGGGCGCCGGGTTCGCGCTTCACCGTGATGCGGTAGGAATGCTCATTCGGGGCGGAGGAGATGGAATAATTGCGCCGCACCTCGCCGTTGCCGGGAATGTTCACGAGCAGGCCGAGATACTGGCCGGGACGGTGGCGCTTCACCAGACCGCCATCGGCGGGCTTCAGGATGAAGGAGCGGATGATCGAGCTTTCCTGCCGCGTCTCCGCCACCACGAAGTCGCGCCAGCCGCTCCAGCCGCCGGGCGCGGCCTGGGTCTCGGCATAGATCGCCTTCTCGCGGTTGATGAAGATGTCGGCCAGGAACTGATAGGCCTCGCCCCAGGCGGCAAGGATCTCGTCGGTCGCCGCCGGGCCCAGCACGTCCTTGATCGCCGCCAGCAGGGCGCGGCCGACATGGGGATAATGCTCGGGCCGGATGTCGAGCGCCGTGTGCTTCTGCGCGATCCGCTCCACCGCGCCGCCGAGCGCGCCGAGATTATCGATGTTCCGGGCATAGGCCAGCACCGCCTGCGCCACCGCCTTGGGCTGCGATCCGTCTCCCGTCTGATGCGCGGTGTTGAACATCGCCTTGATCATCGGGTTCTCGAACATGCGCGCGTACATGCGGTTCGTGATCGCGACCCCATGCGCTTCCAGCGCGGGGACGCTGGCTTTGACTAGGGCGATGGTGCGTTCGGACAAGGGTTGGGACATGATTCCGCCTTTCGGTTCTGGACTGGCCACGCGGTTATGGCCCTGTAATCCGGTATTTTGAATACCGATTTAAGAAGGCCGCTATGCGCAAGCGGGGGTTGCTCCCTTTCCAGGAGACTCGGCAGCGCCTATCATCAGGCGGGCAATTTGGCGTTAAGTCGAGGAAACGATGAGCGGAATGATGAACAGGCTGCGTGCGGGCGAGGCCCTGCCGGATGATCGCGACCAGGCGGTGCTGGTCGGGCGGGCCTGGCGGCCGGATCGGGGCGGCCCCTCCATCGTCACCCTGCGCGGCGGGCAGGTTCTCGACATCACCAGCCGCAAGGCGCCGACCAGCGCCGCTCTGTTCGCCCTCGCCGATCCGGCCGGCTGGGCGCGCGAGGCGGAGGGCGAGGCGATCGGCGCCATCGACGAGCTGCTCGCCAACAGCGACGAGGCGGCGCGCGATCCCGCGAGGCCCTGGCTGCTCTCGCCGGTCGATCTGCAGGCGGTCAAGGCCTCGGGGGTCACCTTCGTGGTCAGCCTGCTGGAGCGGGTGATCGAGGAGCAGGCGCGCGGCGCGCCGGAAAAGGCGGTGCAGATCCGCGCCGATCTCGACCGGCTGATCGGCACCGATCTCGCCGCGCTGCGGCCCGGCTCGGAGGAGGCGATGGCGGTGAAGGAGGCGCTGATCGCGCGCGGCATCTGGTCGCAATATCTGGAGGTCGGCATCGGGCCGGACGCGGAGATATTCACCAAGAGCCAGCCGATGAGCACGGTGGGCACCGGCGCGCATATCGGCATCCATCCCAACTCGGTCTGGAACAATCCGGAGCCGGAGATCGTGCTCGTCGTCTCCGGCGATGGCCGAATCGCCGGCGCCACCCTGGGCAACGACGTCAACCTGCGGGATTTCGAGGGGCGCTCGGCCCTGCTGCTCGGCAAGGCGAAGGACAACAACGCGAGTTGCAGCCTCGGCCCCTTCGTGCGGCTGTTCGACGCGGGCTTCACCCTGGACGACGTGCGGCAGGCGCGGCTCGACCTGAAGGTGGAGGGCGATGACGGCTTCGTGCTGCACGGAATGAGCTCGATGACCGAGATCAGCCGCGACCCGGAGGAGCTGGTGCATGCCGCCATGGGCGAGAACCATCAGTATCCGGACGGCTTCATCCTGATGCTGGGCACCATGTTCGCGCCGGTGGAGGATCGCGGCGCGCCGGGCGAGGGTTTCACCCACAAGCTGGGCGACGTGGTGACCATCTCGGCGCGGCGGCTCGGCGCCCTGCAGAACCGGGTCATGCATTGCGCCGATTGCGCGCCCTGGGATTTCGGTGCCTCGGCGCTGATGCGCAACCTCGCCGCCCGCGGCCTGCTGTGACGCCCCGGCGCGAGGGGGGCGGATGACCAATCCGGCTCCCCTCGACGATGCGCGCTTCGCGGCGAAGGTGGCGCATCTGCGCTATGTCAGCGATGACAGGCCGGGTTTCACCCGCAAGTCGGACGGCAAGGGCGGCTGGCGGTATTACGACACCGAGGGCAAGCGGATCACCGACAAGGCGATCCTCGCCCGCATCCGTTCGCTCGGCATCCCCCCCGCCTATCGGGACGTGTGGATATGCCCGCTCGAAAACGGGCATCTGCAGGCGACGGGGCGGGACGCCCGGGGCCGCAAGCAGTATCGCTATCATCCGCGCTGGCGCGAGGTGCGGGACGCGGCGAAATATCACCGGATGCTGGCCTTCGGCGCCATGCTGCCGGCCATACGCCGCCGGGTGGAGGCCGACCTGGCGAGGCCGGGGCTGCCGCGCGAGAAGGTGATGGCCACCATCGTCTACCTGCTGGAAAAGACCTGCATCCGCATCGGCAACGACGAATACGCGCAGAGCAACCGCTCCTACGGCCTGACCACCCTGCTGAACGAGCACGTGCACATCTCCGGCAGCAGGCTGCGCTTCCGCTTTCGCGGCAAGTCCGGCAAGGAGCACGACATCGCCCTGCACGATGCCGCCGCGGCGCGCATCCTGCGCAAGTGCCAGGAGCTGCCGGGGCACGAGCTGTTCGAATATGTCGATCAGGACGGGGTGACGCATCGCGTCCATAGCGGGGATGTCAACGATTATCTGCGCGAGATCTCGGAGGGGGAGGAATTCACCGCCAAGGATTTCCGCACCTGGGCGGGCACGCTGTTCTGCGCCGCCTGCCTCGCCGCGGGCGAGGCGGCCACGAGCCAGAGCCATGCCAAGCATCTGGTCGCGGAGGCGATCCGGCAGGTGTCGCAGCGGCTGGGCAACACGCCGGCGGTGTGCCGGAAATGCTATGTCCACCCTGCCGTGATCGAGGCCTTCCAGGAAGGCGCGATGATACTGGAGCGCGAGGCGGAAGCCGCCGCCGATGAATTCGCCCTGAATCCCGAAGAGGCCGCCATGCTGCGCTTCCTGGAGCGGCGGGCTCGCGGGGCCGGGCGTTTGAAATAATCCTCCCGCCTCCCAAGATCGGGCGGGAATCGAGACAGCCGAGGAGGACCACCATGCGCATCACGGGCGAGATGCTGATCGGGAACCGGATTTTTGCCGGCAAGGGCGAGGCGTTCCGCGCCATCGATGCCGGGACGGGGCGGGAGATCGACCCGCCCTTCGGCGGCGCGATGGCCGAGGATGTGGACCGGGCCTGCGCCCTCGCCGCCGCCGCCTTCGATCCGTTCCGGATGATGGAGGCGGAGCGGCGGGCGAGCTTCCTGGAAGCCATCGCCGAGCAGATCATGAGGTTGGGCGAGGAGCTGGTGGAGCGCGCGGTGGCCGAGACCGGGCTGCCGAAGGGGCGGATCGAGGGCGAGCGCGCCCGCACCTGCGGGCAGTTGCGGCTTTTCGCCGCCGTGCTGCGCGACGGCAACTGGCTGCGCGCGCGGATCGACCGGGCGCTGCCTGACCGCAAGCCGCTGCCCCGCTCCGATCTCCGCCTGCAGTTCATCCCGGTCGGGCCGGTGGCGGTGTTCGGGGCGAGCAATTTCCCCCTCGCCTTCTCGGTGGCGGGCGGGGACACCGCCTCCGCCTTCGCCGCCGGCTGCCCGGTGGTGGTGAAGGGGCATCCGGCGCATCCCGGCACTTCGGAGCTGGTGGCGCGGGCGGTGCATCAGGCGGCGCAGGAGACGCAGATGCCGGAGGGGGTGTTCTCGCTCCTGACCGGGCGGGGGAACGAGCTGGGGGCGCGGCTGGTCGCCGATCCGCGCATCAAGGCGGTGGGCTTCACCGGCTCGCGCGCCGGAGGGCTGGCGCTGATGGAGATCGCGGCGCGGCGGCCGGAGCCGATCCCCGTCTATGCCGAGATGAGCAGCGTCAATCCGGTGTTCCTGTTCCCGGCCGCGCTGGCGGCGCGCGGTGAGGCGCTGGGGCGGGCCTTCGTCGGCTCCCTCACCCTCGGGGCCGGGCAGTTCTGCACCAATCCAGGCCTCGTCTTCGCCCTGGGCGGCGAAGGGCTGGACGGCTTCATCGGGACGGCGCGGGCGGCGCTCGCCGAGGCGCCCGCCCAGACCATGCTCACCCCGTCCATCCGCGCCGCCTATGAGCGGGGCGTGGCCCGGCTGCAGGAGCATGAGGGGGTGACGACGCTGTGCCGGGGCCAGGCCGGGGATGGGCGGGGCCAGGCCGGGCTCTATCTCACCGATTCCAGCCAGTTCCGCCAGGACAGGGCGCTGCAGGAGGAGATTTTCGGCGCCGCCGGGCTGATCATCCGCTGCCGGGACATGGCCGACCTGCACGCCATGATCGAGCTGATCGAGGGCCAGCTCACCGCGACGCTGCTGATCGACGAGGCCGATTTCGCCGAGGCCTCCGCCCTGCTGCCGGCGCTGGAGCGGAAGGTGGGCCGCATCCTGGTCAACGGCTTCCCGACCGGCGTGGAGGTGGGGCATGCGATGGTGCATGGCGGCCCCTTCCCCGCCACCTCGGATTCGCGGACGACCTCGGTGGGAAGCCTCGCCATCGAGCGCTTCCTGCGCCCGGTCTCTTATCAGGACGTGCCGGAGGCGCTGCTGCCCCTGGCGCTGCGGGACGGCAATCCGCTCGGGATCTGGCGCCTCGTCGAGGGGCAGTTCAGCCGCGAGTGAGGGTCACAGCCCGAACGGATAGGTTTCCGGGACGCCGTGCGGGCGCCCGGTCGGCAGCGGGCTGACCGGGCTGGTCGGGCCGCCAGCCGTTGACTCGCCCGGCAGCCGTTCTAGGAATTGCAAGCGGGCATCGTTCTCTCGCGCGCAGCGCCGAACGATCAGAATCGCCGGAGGGGAAATGACCGAGTTGCGCCGCCGCGAGACCGACCTTCCCGCCGGACCAGACCGGGGATGAAGCCCTCCCGCGCCCAGGTCGGCATCATCGGGGCCGGGCCGGCGGGGCTGATGCTCGGCCATCTCCTGCACCGCGCCGGGATCGACAGCGTGGTGATCGAGCGCCATTCGCGCGCCCATGTCGAGAACCGCATCCGCGCCGGCGTGCTGGAATACGAGGTGGCGGAGCTGCTGCGGACGACCGGCCTCGGCGCGCGCATGGACGGGCTGGGCTTCCGCCATGACGGCACCAACCTGCTGTTCGACGGCGTGCTGCACCATATCGATTTCGCCGGCCTCACCGGCAAGCACGTGATGCTCTACAGCCAGCACGAGCTGGTGCGCGATCTGATCGCCGCCCGGATCGCGGCGGGCGGCCCGATTCTGTTCGAGGCGGAGGGAATGGTGCCGGAAGGGCTGGATGGCATCCGCCCCGCGATCCGCTACCGGCACGAAGGGCGGGAGGAGGCGCTGGAATGCGATATCATCGCCGCCTGCGACGGGTTCCACGGCATCGGCCGCGCCGCCCTGCCGCCCGCATCCCTGCACGAATACGACCGGAGCTACCCGTTCGGCTGGCTCGGCATCCTCGCCGAGGCGCCGCCCTCGAAGGAGGAGCTGATCTATGCCAGCCACGCGAACGGCTTCGCCCTGCTTTCGATGCGCTCGGCGACGGTGAGCCGGCTTTATCTGCAATGCGCGCCGGAGGAAAAGCTGGAGGACTGGCCGGATTCCCGCATCTGGGACGAACTTGCCACCCGCCTCGGCCATGCCGGATTCTCCCTGCGCACCGGGGCGATTTTTCAGAAGAGCGTCACCGCCATGCGCAGCTTCGTCGCGGAGCCGATGCAGCACGGGCGGCTGTTCCTGGCCGGGGACGCCGCGCATATCGTGCCGCCGACCGGGGCCAAGGGACTGAACGCGGCGGTGGCCGACGCCGCCATCCTCGCCCGCGCCATCGCCGCCTGGACGCGAGGTGACGGGGCGCTGCTCGAAGCCTATACCGCGACCTGCCTCGCCCGCATCTGGAAGATCGAGCGGTTTTCGTGGTGGATGACCTCGATGATGCACCGCTTCGAGAGCCACAGCGCTTTCGACCGCCGGATGCAGCATGCGGAACTCGATTATTACACCAGCTCGCTGGCCGGAAAGACGGCGCTGGCCGAGAATTATGTCGGCCTGCCGATATGAGCCGGATGCGCTGTCTTCCGGCGAGACAGCTTGGCGGAACGGAAGGAAGAAGCCGATGTTCATGAAGTGCGGCGACATCACGGTTCACGTGCAAATCGAGGGGCCGGAGGGCGCGCCGCCGCTTCTGCTGCTGCATTCGCTGGGGACGAATCTGCATGTGTGGGACGAGCAGGCGGCGGTGCTGGCGCGCTCTTTCCGGGTGATCCGCCCTGATCTGCGCGGCCATGGGCTGACGGGCGCGACGCCGGGCGATTACAGCATGGCGATGCTGGCGGCGGACGCGGCGGCGCTGCTGGACGCGCTGAAGGTGGGCCGGGCGCATGTCGGCGGCATTTCCATCGGCGGCATGATCGCCCAGAGCTTCGCGGCCGCGCATCCGGAGCGGGCGGCCTCGCTGATCCTGTGCGATACGGCGATGGCGATTCCGCCCGTTTCGACCTGGGAGGAGCGCATCGCCAGGGTGCGGGCGGAGGGGATAGCCCCGATCGCCGATGCGGTGATGGCCCGCTGGGTGACGCCGGGTTTCCAGGATTCACCGGAGGCGCAGGGGCTGCGCGCCATGCTGCTGCGCACCACCGCGGAAGGCTATGCCGGCTGCGCCGCCGCGATCCGCGACGCCGATCTCGCCGCTTCCACCAGCAGGCTGCGGGTTCCGGCGCTGGTGCTGGTCGGGGATCAGGACCAGGCCACGCCTGTCTCCTCCGCCGAGGCGCTGCGCGATGCGATACCGGGCGCGGGCTTGATCGTGATCGAACAGGCCGCCCATATTCCGACGGTGGAGAAGCCCGCCGAGATCACCGAGGCGATGCTGCGCTTTCTCTCGCCGGGGCATGAGGACCGCTACGAGGCGGGGCTCGCGGTGCGCAAGGCGGTGCTGGGGGAGGCGCATGTCGCCCGCTCGCTCGCCAACGCCACCGCCTTCGACCGGGACTTCCAGCGTTTCATCACCGAGATGGCCTGGGGCAGCGTGTGGACCCGGCCGGGGCTGGACCGGCGCACCCGCTCGCTGCTGACGCTCGCCATCACCGCGGCGCTCGGGCGGGAGGAGGAGTTCAAGCTGCATCTGCGGGCGACCCGCAACACCGGCGCCAGTGAGGAGGACGTGGCGGAGGCGCTGATGCACATGGCGGTCTATGCCGGGGTGCCTGCGGCGAACGCGGCCTTCCGCATGGCCAAGCAGGTGTTCAGGGAGATGGAGGAATGAGCCTCGGAACCGCGCCGCTCCTGGAGCGGAACATTTAATCCTGGTCAGAAATCCTCGGGTCGCGCCGGGAGAAAATCCGCTTCTTCCCGTCTTCGTGCCAGCCCTGCTTTCGCTTCCCACTGCGGCCTTTCAAGAGTGCCGCCGATCCTCTAGAATGAAGGGCGAATTTTCAACCGAAGGAAAGCTGTCCGCCGCACCGATGAACGCGATAACGCCAAATAGGCGCAAACGTGATGCCGGGAAAACCAGGCTGGATATCATCGAGGCGGCGACCGCCGAGTTTGCCGCGAGCGGGCTTTCGGGCGCGCGCGTCGATGCCATCGCCGCCCGGACCCGCACGACCAAGCGGATGATCTACTATTATTTCGGCAGCAAGGAAGGCCTGTACGAAGCCGTGCTGGCGAAAGCCTATGGTGGAATCCGGGATGTCGAGAGCCGGCTGGCGGATGCCGTGGGCGATCCCGAGGCGGCGATGCGGCAGCTGATCGAGGCGAGTTTCGACTATCACGCCGCGAACCCGGAATTCATCCGGCTGGTGATGATCGAGAACATTCACAATGCCGAATATATTTCGGCCTCGAACGACATCAAGAAACGAAACGATGTCGCGATCACGACGCTGGCCGATCTTCTCAGGCGCGGCCATGCCATGGGAATCTTCAAGGTCAGGGCGGAGCCGATCGATATTCACATGATGATCAGCTCTCTCTGCTTCTACCGGGTTTCGAACCGCTACACCTTCGAGGCCTTGTTCTCCTGCGACCTGAACGATCCCGGCGTGAGAAGCCGGCACCGCCGGATGGTGGTGGAGACGGTGATCCGGTATCTGCGCGGCGATTGACTTCCTTTTCGCGCCGCGATCCTGATCAGCGGAATTCGGAGGGGCTGTATGAGCCCCGGCGCAGCCTGGCCTGCGCCGCCAGCCGGACCGGGGCGTTGCGCGCGCCATAGCCGTGATAGCCGCGCCGCTCGACGATCTCGAAAAAGAACCGCCCCTCGACCGGCGCCGTGTAGGCGTGGAGGAACTCGCCCGATTCGTCCGAATCATAGAGGATGTGCAGGCGCCGCAAATCCTCCAGCGCCGCATCGTCCAGGGGCGCCGAGGCCGCCAGATCCTCGTAATAATTCTCCGGGATCGGCACGATGGGCAGGCCCCGCGCCCGATCCTCCTGCAGCATCGCCTTGATGTCGGCGGTGGCGAAGGCGATGTGCTGGATGCCGGGGCCGGAGCTTGCATCGATGAACCGGTCGGTCTCGGTGGCCTGACCCTCCGAGACATTCAGGGGGATGCGGACCTTGCCGTCGCGGCTGCTCAGGGCCCGGCTTCTGATCAGGCCCTGGCGGTCCGCGAGCTCCACCACCGGAGCCGGCTCCAGCCCGAAGATGCTGCGGTAGAACAGGACGAACCGGTCCATGGCCCCTTGGCGCAGCGCCTGGGCGATATGGTCGATGGCGAGCAGGGCAGGTTCGCCGGCCGGCGCGGGATCATCGAGCAGATGAAAATCGTCCCGCCATTGCGATTCCGCCTCGTCGCGCCCGATGAGATAGATCAGCGTGCCGTCCGGGCTGCGCAGCGCCGGAATCTGGTGCTCTCCGGGGCCGATGCGTTCCTTCCATTTCGGGCAGAGCAGCGCCTCCGCCCGGGCAAGCGTTCGCGGGACATCATCCACCTGCAGCGCGATGGCGCAGACCGACAGGCCGTGCTGGATGAAATGCTCCGCCGCCGCGCTGTCCGGCTCGGCGTTGAGGACCAGATGGACCTTGCCCTGCCGGTACAGATCCACATCCTTGGTGCGGTGATGGCCGGCATGGTGGAAGCCGAGCTGTTCGAGGCAGCGCGCCAGCGCCTTCCGCGATCGAGGATCGACCGCGAATTCGACGAAGCCGATGCCGTCCAGAACCGGCGGCGGCGGCAGGGGCAGATGGCCGGACGCGGCCTCCAGGCTGATCAGCGAGCGCAGCCCGTCCACGGCGTTGGGGCGGGGCGGGGCGGCGCGGAACTCGTCGTTGAAAATCTCCAGGCTGAGCGGCCCGGCATAGCCGGTGGCGAGCACCGCGCGCAGGAAGCCCGCCACGTCCAGATCGCCCTGGCCGGGAAAGTTGCGGAAATGCCGGCTCCAGGACAGCACGTCGAGATTGAGGCGCGGCGCGTCGGCGAGCTGGACGAAGAACAGCTTTTCTCCCGGCACCGAGGCGATGCCCGCGGCGTCATCGCCAATCGAGAGGGTATGGAAACTGTCGACGATCAGGCCGAGCGCCGGATGCGCGGCCTGCTGGACGATCCGCCAGGCATGGGACCAGCTGTTGACATGCCGCCCCCAGGCCAGCGCCTCGTAGCCGATGCGGATGCCGCGCCTGGCGGCCTGTTCGGCGAGCTCGGCCAGATCGGCGGCGGCGCGATGATCATCGTCGATGGCGTCCGACTGGACGTTGGAGCAGACCAGGATCAGGTCGGTGCCCAGTTCGGCCATGACATCGAACTTGCGCGCGGCGCGGATGAAGTTGCGGGCCCGGCGCGGCTCCGGCACGCACTCGAAATCGCGGAACGGCTGGAAGATGGCGATGCCGAGCCCGAGATTGGCCGCGATGCGCCGCACATCCCGGGGCGCGCCCTCGAAGGTCAGGAGATCGTTCTCGAAAATCTCCACCGCGTCGAAGCCGGCGGCGGCGGCGGCCTCCAGCTTGTCGGGCAGGCTGCCGCTGAGGCAGACGGTGGCGATGGACTTTGGCAGGGCTTGGCGCGCATCCATGAAATCACCTGACAGGAAGCGAAGGTTTCAAGAAAGCGCTTCTTTTTGGAAAAAGAAGCAAACACTTTTTGCAGAAAAACCCCTTGCTTCCGCTGAGGAGCTAGTTCCGCAGCCCGAGCATTCGGCGCGCTTCCGCCGGGGTGGCGACGGGGCGTTCATATTGCCCGCATAGCTCGGCCACCCGCCGGACCAGGGCGGCATTGCCGGGCGCGAGGGTGGTCTTGTCCCACCGGATATTGTCCTCCAGCCCGGTCCGGCAATGGCCGCCAAGCTCCAGCGCCCAGTGATTGACCTCGAGCTGGTGGCGGCCGATGCCGGCGGCGGTCCAGGTGGCGCCGGGCAGCAGTTTTTCCAGTTGCGCGATCTCGAATTCCAGAATCTCCTGCCGCGCCGGCAGGGCGTGCTTGACGCCGAACACGAACTGCACGTGCGGCGGCGGGGTGATCAGGCCGGCCGCCACCAGATCGGCGGTGTTGTACAGCATGGCGAGGTCGAAGACCTCGATTTCGGGCTTGATGCCGGAATCGCGCATGGTGACCGCCAGCGAGCGGATGAAATCGGGCGGGTTTTCATAAACGATGGTGGGAAAATTCACCGAGCCGGTGGCGAGGGAGGCCATGTCGGGCCGGAGATGCAGCATGCTGCCGCGCTGATCGAGCGCCCGGCCGCGCCCGCCGGTCGAGAACTGGATGATGATGTCGGGGCAGGCGGCGCGGATGCCCTCCTGCAGCCGGGCGAAACGCTCGGGATCGGAACTCGGGTTCTCCTGCTCGTCGCGCACATGCACATGCACCAGGGCGGCGCCGGCCTCATAGGCTTCGCGGGTGCTTTCCACCTGTTCGGCGATGGTGACGGGCAGGGCCGGATTATCCTTCTTGCGCGGCACCGAGCCGGTGATGGCGACCGAGATGATGCAGGGCTGATGAGCGCTCTGCGGCGCCGAGCGGGACGCATTTTCGGCTGGAATTTCAAGGGCCATGGGTTTTTCCTCCGGGAATTTTCGCCAGAATAAGAAAAATTGGTTGTAATGTCCACACCGGTTAGTTAATAACGCCGCAAATAAAACGGAGGAACGGGCGCCGATCCGGCTGCTCATCCCCGGGAGCCAGTTCAGGAATGGTCATGGATCGGAACAATGCGGCGCGCGTCTCCGCCTCTCCAATGGCGCAGGGCGAATATGCCCGGCCCCTGCTGCTCGGCCTGATCGGCGCGGGCATCCAGAAATCCCGCACCCCGGCGATGCACGAGCTGGAGGGCGCGCATCACGGGCTGCGCATCGCCTACACGCTGATCGATCTGGAAGAGCTGGGAACGGGGCCGGAAGCCCTGCCGGAACTGCTGCGCGCGGCGGAGCTGATGGGATTTGCCGGGCTGAACATCACCCATCCCTGCAAGCAGGCGGTGATCCCGCTGCTCGACGGGCTTTCGCCCGAGGCGCGGGCGCTCGGCGCCGTCAATACCGTGCTGCTCCGGGACGGGCGGCGGATGGGCCACAATACCGACTGGTCCGGCTTCGCCGCCGCCTTCGAGGCGGAGATGGCGGATGCGCCGCGCCGTCATGTGGTGCAGCTCGGCGCCGGCGGGGCGGGATCGGCGGTGGGATTCGCGGCGCTGAAGCTGGGGGCCGGGCGGCTTTCCATCGTCGATGCGCTGCCCGAGCGCGCCGCGCATCTGGCGGCGCAGCTTAACCGGAATTTTGATGGCGGCCGCGCCGTGGCGGTGCCGGATGCCGGTGCCGCGCTGGCGGCGGACGGGCTGATCAACACCACCCCCATCGGCATGACGGGGCATCCGGGCATGCCGCTGGCGGAAGCCTGGCTGCGCCCCTCGCTCTGGGTGGCGGACATCATCTATTTTCCGCTGGAGACCGAACTGCTTGCCGCCGCCCGCGGGCTCGGCTGCCGCACCCTGGGCGGGGGCGGCATGGCGGTGTTCCAGGCGGTGGAGGCTTTCCGCCTGTTCACCGGGCTGGAGCCCGATGCCCGGCGGATGCGCCAAAGCTTCACCGAGCTGGGGGAGACCCCGCGCAGGGAATAGGCGCGGCTCAAGGATTGAAAAGGAGGAAAACGCCAAATGCTGCAAAATGATACCGTGGCGCCCACGCCGATGGCGGGCGCGATGCCGCGCCGCACCGGAACCCGCTTCCGGATGCTGTGGCTGATCATCATCGCCGTCACCATCAACTATCTGGACCGCGCCATCATCGGCATCGCCGCCCCCGGCATCCGGCATGATTTCGGCCTGAACGCGGCGGCGCTGGGCCTCGTGTTCTCGGCCTTCGGCTGGACCTATCTGCTGTTCCAGATGCCCGGCGGCATCGCGCTGGACCGGTTCGGCAACCGCGTGGTCTATACGGTGGCGCTGATCGGCTGGTCCATCTTCACCTTCCTGCAGGGCATCGTCGGCGGAATCGGCGCCTTCGTGGGCATGCGGCTCGGCCTTGGCGTGTTCGAGGCGCCGTGCTTCCCGGCCAACAGCAACGTGGTGGGGATGTGGTTCCCGCGCGCCGAGCGGGGGCGGGCGATCAGCGCCTACACGGCGGCGGAGTATGTCGGGCTCGGCTTCCTCAGCCCGCTCCTGTTCTGGATGATGGCGCATCTCGGCTGGCGCTCCCTGTTCCTCTCCACCGGGCTGATCGGCATCGTCTTCGCCGCGGTGTGGTGGTTTTTCTATCGCGATCCCTATGCCAGCAAGGCGAGCGAGAGCGAGATCGCGCATATCGAGGCAGGCGGCGGCCTGGTACGCAAGGAGGTGGTGGGCACCAGGTTCGAGCTGCGCCATGTGCGCGAGCTGTTCCGCCACCGGCAGATGTGGGGCCTGTTCATCGGCCAGTTCTCGGTCTATTCCACCTTCGTTTTCTTCCTCACCTGGTTCCCGACCTATCTCGCGACCCAGCGCCACATGGCC
>DASTAF010000033.1:0-3007 GCA_035713005.1 Acetobacteraceae bacterium | reverse complement strand
AGCTGGTTCGAATGGCATGACAACCCGCAGTTCATCGAGGACATCATGCGCTTCCTCGACAATGTGCTGCAGGACTTCATCGACCGCGCCCCCGACACGATGGCTCGGGCGAAATACGCCGCGATGCGCGAGCGCTCGGTCGGCCTCGGCGTGATGGGCTTCCACTCCTTTCTGCAATCGCTCAACATCCCCTTCGAGAGCGTGATGGTAAAGGTGTGGAACAAGCGGATGTTCCGTCATATCCGCGAAGGGGCGGATGCCGCCTCCCGCAAGCTCGCCGCCGAGCGCGGCCCCTGCCCCGATGCCGCCGAATACGGGGTGCAGGAGCGCTTCTCCAACAAGATCGCCATCGCCCCCACCGCCTCGATCTCGATCATCGCCGGCAATGCCAGCCCAGGCATCGAGCCCATCGCCGCCAACGTGTTCCTGCAGAAGACGCTTTCGGGCAGCTTCTCGGTGCGCAACCGGCATCTGCAGAAGCTGCTGGCCGAGCGCGGCCATGACGATGATGAAACCTGGTCCTCCATCACCGTCACCAAGGGCAGCGTCCAGCATCTCGGCTTCCTGACCGATGATGAGAAGGCCGTGTTCAAGACCGCCTTCGAGCTGGACCAGCGCTGGGTCGTCGAGCATGCGGCGGACCGGACGCCTTTCATCTGTCAGAGCCAGTCGGTGAACGTCTTCCTACCGGCCAATGTACACAAGCGGGACCTGCACCAGATTCACTACATGGCCTGGAAGCGGGGGGTGAAGTCGCTCTATTACTGCCGCTCGCTCTCGATCCAGCGGGCCGACAGCGTAAGCGAGAAGGTGGAGCGGATGAGCCATGCGGATGCCGCGAATATCCCGGTCCCGCCCTTGCCCGCCGCCGCCCCGGCCATGAGCACGACGAATTACGAGGAATGCCTGGCCTGCCAATGACCGGACATGGGTGACCGGACGGCATGAATCCTGACCGGGAAGCGGTCCATCCAGGGCCGCGCCGGAATTGGCGGGCGCTGATCTTCCGAGCCTATGACATCGCCGTTGACGCGGTGATCATCGGCGTGATTCCCCTGATGCTGCTGGCCCTCGCCTTCGCTTTCGTGGAGGCGGTGATCAGCACCATCCACATGGTCCCGCTGATCCGCCCCTCCCGGCTAGACGAGGTGGAGTTGCGCACGCTGGTCGAGCGCATTCTCGACGTCGTGATCCTGATCGAACTGTTCAACACCTTCATGGATTACGGCCGCATCAGGCACATCAGGCTATCCGCCCTGCTCGACGTTACCATCGTGTTTTCGCTGCGGGAGATTCTCATCAAGCTCTATGCCCGCACATTCTCGGCGTCCGACCTCATCTCGCTCTGCGTCATCGTCATCGTGCTGGTGGCCGCGCGCAGCGTCACCACCCGCTTCTCTCCGGCAAAGCCCGAGGCCTGACAGCCCCCTTCCCGCGCCGCCGATTGGCAGCTATCCTGCCCTTCAACCAGAGCGGATGAGCCGCCCGCCCGGAAAATCCGGGCCAGGAAATCGAGGGGAACGGAATGTCCATCACCACCAGCGCCACTCCGAAGCTGAAATCCATCCAGCGGACGGCACTGACCATGCTCGTCGTGGCCGGAGCGGTGAACTACATCGACCGCGCCACCCTCGCCGTCGCCAATCCGCTGATCCGGCACGACCTTCACCTCTCGGTCGCGGATATGGGCTATCTGCTCTCCGCCTTCCTCTGGGCCTATGCCTTCTCGCAATTGCCGACCGGCGCGCTGGTGGACAAGATCGGCGCCCGGCTGACCCTGACCATGGGGCTTTCGCTGTGGTCGATCGCCCAGATATTGGGCGGCCTGGTGCAGAGCTTCGGCCAGTTCTTCGGGGCGAGGCTGCTGCTCGGCATCGGCGAGGCGCCGCAATTCCCGGCAGGCGCCAGGGTGGCGCGCGACTGGTTCAACCCGCGCGACCGCGGCCGCGCCACGGGCATCTTCAACTGCGCCTCCTCGCTCGGCACCGCCATCGGCGTGCCGCTGCTCACCTTCCTGATGCTGTCCTTCGGCTGGCGCTGGATGTTCATCATCATGGGCATCGTCGGGCTGCTGGTCGCCCTGGTCTGGTTCACCTTCTACCGCAATCCCGAAGAGGTGAGCCTCACCGCCGGGGAGAACGCCTACAGGCACGAGGGCGACCCACCGGGCCAGCGCACGCGGGTAAGCTTCGGCGAATGGCGGCGCCTGTTCGGCTTCCGCACCACATGGGGGATGATCCTCGGCTATTTCGGCTGCATCTACCTCACCTGGATCTACACCGCCTGGCTGCCGGGCTATCTGGAGATCCAGCGCCATATGAGCGTGAAATATACCGGCTTCGCGGCGGCCATTCCCTTCGCCTGGGGCGTGTTGGGCGCGGTGCTG
This sequence comes from Acetobacteraceae bacterium, assembly GCA_035713005.1. GTDB lineage: Bacteria > Pseudomonadota > Alphaproteobacteria > Acetobacterales > Acetobacteraceae > Acidiphilium. The sequence continues at coordinate 621 of DASTAF010000033.1, read as the reverse complement.
GGCGGATATTTCGTCGATTTCCTGTTGCGGCGCGGCTTCTCGCCGATCAACAGCCGGAAGTACCCGGCGGCGGTCGCGCTGCTCGGCACGGCCGCCTTCACCGTGGCCGCCGCCTATGTGAGCAGCAATACCCTTGCCATCGCCTTCATCTCGGTCTCGCTGTTCCTGGTCTATGTCACCAGCACCTGCGCCTGGGCGCTGTCTTCGGTGGCGGTGCCGACCAACTGCACCGCCTCGATCGGCGCGATGCAGAATTTTGGCGGCTATCTCGGCGGCGCGCTGGCCCCGACGGTGACGGGGCTGATCGTCCAGGCCACCGGCTCCTTCGTGCTGGCCCTGGTCGTGGGCGGGATCATCGGCGTCCTTTCGGCCGCCTCCTACATGTTCATCGTGCGTGACGTCATCACCGAGGCTAGGCTCGGCGCCGCCCCGCCGGCGGCATCGCCGCTGCCGGGGCGGGCATAGCGAAAGGAGCCGTTATTTCAGATGCGCCGCGAGGTGCTTGTTCATCTCGAACATGGTCACCTTGTCCTTGCCGAAGACCTTGCGGAGCTTGTCGTCCGCCAGGATCTCCCGCCCGTCCTTCGGGTTCTGCAGCTTGTTCGACTTGATGTAGTCCCA
>DASTAF010000032.1:0-12928 GCA_035713005.1 Acetobacteraceae bacterium | reverse complement strand
TATTCGCGCTGAATCCGGTCCTCGCCCTCGGAGGCCATCCAGCCGATATTCAGCCCGTTGACGCGGATGCGGTTGCGCAGCAGCGCGTAGGCGGTGTTTTTGGTCAGCGTCTCCAGCGCGCCCTTCGAGGCGCAATAGGCGGCGATGAAGGGCTGCCCGGCCATGGCCGACATCGAGCCGATATTGACGATGGTGCCCTCGGTTCCCTCGCGGCGCATCAGCTTCACCGCCTCCTGCATCAGAAAGAAAGGGGCGCGGAGATTGATGGCGATGATGGCGTCGAACAGCTCCGGGCTGGTGTCGAGGATGGTGCCGCGATCGGTGCTGGCGGCGGCGTTCACCAGCGCGTCCACCCGGCCGAAGGCGCGGCCGCAGGCATGGACGACCTCGCGCGCATCCTCCACCCTGGAAAGATCGGCCCTGACATAGATCAGCTCCGCCCCGGTGGCGGCCTGGATTTCCGCCGCCTTCGCCTTGCCCCTGGCCTCGTTGCGCCCGCAGATGACGATGCCCCGGGCGCCGCGCTCGGCGAAGAGCCGCGCGATGGCGGCGCCGAGCCCCTGGGTGCCGCCGGTGACGATGGCGATCTTGCCGTCCAGACGGCCGTGATCCGCGCTCATGCTTCCTCCCTCGAATGACCGGCCGCTTCATGCGGCCCGGCTTTTGAATGAAGCTGCCCGCCGCCCGGTGCAAGGCCGGGCGACTGACAGGCGCCGCGGATGCGCTATACTCGCCCGGCAACGGAGCGGATTTCATGGGCAAGGATTTCGATCTTTTCGTCATCGGCGGCGGCTCGGCGGGGGTGCGGCTCGCCCGCATATCGGCGGGGCATGGGGCGCGCGTCGGCATCGCCGAGGCGAAATACTGGGGCGGCACCTGCGTCAATGTCGGCTGCATTCCGAAGAAGCTGCTGGTGATGGCGGCGGATTACGGCTTCAGCATCGCCGATGCCGGGGGCTTCGGCTGGGACGTGCCGCCCCGCCAGCATGACTGGGCGCGGATGATCGCCGCCAAGGACCGGGAGATTTCCCGGCTGAACGGGGTTTACGAGCGGCTGCTGGAGCAGGCGGGCGTGCGGATGTTCGAGGCGCGGGCGAAGTTCATCGACGCGCATACGCTCGATGTCGGCGGGCAGCGGATCACCGCCGAGCGCATCGCCATCGCCACCGGCGGCCAGCCCACCCGGCTCGACATTCCCGGCGCCGAGCATGCCATCGTCTCCGACGATGCCTTCTTCCTTCCCGAGCGGCCCCGGCGCATCGCCATATTCGGCGGCGGCTATATCGGCGTCGAGTTCGCCGGCATGTTCCAGGGCCTGGGCTCGCAGGTGCACATGGTCTATCGCCAGCCCTTGCCGCTGCGCGGCTTCGACCTCGATCTCAGGGTGACGCTGGCGGAGACCCTGGCCGGGGACGGCATCCGGCTGCATCCCGAAACCCTGCCCACCGGCATCATGCGCCATGGCGGGACGCTGCAGGTCGATCTGAGCGACGACACCGCCATCGAGGTGGATTGCGCCTTCTTCGCCACCGGGCGGGCGCCGAACCTGCACGGCCTCGGTCTCGATGCCGCGGGCGTGCGGACCGAGGCCAAGGGGGCGATTCCGGTCGATGACTGCTGGCAGACCAATATCCCGCATATCCACGCCATCGGCGACGTGACGGACCGGCTGAACCTCACCCCCGTCGCCACCGCCGAGGGGCATGCGCTGGCGGATGCGCTGTTCGGCGGCAAGAGGCGCAAGGTCAGCCTGGAGGGGGTGCCGACGGCAGTGTTCTCGATCCCGCCGATGGCGACGGTGGGGATGACCGAGGAAGCGGCGGCGGCGCGGGGGGAGACGAAGGTTTTCGTCACCCGCTTCACCCCGCAGCGGCACAACCTGACCGGGCGGCCGCGCAAGACGCTGATGAAGCTGGTGGTGGATGCGCGGACGGACCGGGTGCTGGGCGCCCACATGCTGGGGGAGGACGCGCCGGAGATCGTCCAGGGCATCGCCATCGCGATGACGGCGGGGGCGACCAAGGCGGATTTCGACCGCACCATCGGCATCCATCCCACCGCCGCGGAGGAATTCGTCACCATGCGGAGCGAGACCCGCCGCGCCGGCGCCGCCAAGGCGGCGGAATAAGGCGGCGGAGTAGCGTTAAGTTACGTTTTGGATAATAACTGCCCGCGTGGCCTCTCCGGGCCGCGCGAGGAGGAGTGATGGATACGAAATCGAAATCCGGGATGCATGCCGCCGGCTGGACGCCGGATGGCTGGCGCGCCTGCCCCGCCCGGCAGATGCCGGACTATCCGGACGCGGAACGGCTGGCGGCGCAGGAAGCGCGGCTGAAGCGGTTTCCGCCGCTGGTTTTCGCCGGCGAGGCGCGGCGGCTGAAGGCATCGCTCGCGCTGGCCGCCCAGGGCGGCGCCTTCGTGCTGCAGGGCGGGGATTGCGCCGAGAGCTTCGGCGACTTCACCGCCAACATCATCCGCGACACCTTCCGCGTACTGCTGCAGATGTCGGTGGTGCTGACCTTTGGTGGAGCTTTACCCGTGGTAAAGCTCGGCAGAATGGCCGGGCAATTCGCCAAGCCGCGCTCATCCGACACCGAGACGGCGGATGGCGTCACCCTTCCTTCCTATCGCGGCGACATCATCAACGGGCCGGAATTTTCCGCCGAGGCGCGCCTGCCCGATCCGGCGCGGATGGAGCTGGGCTATTTCCAGTCCGCCGGCACGCTGAACCTGCTGCGCGCCTTCGCCAGCGGCGGCTATGCCGACCTGCACGAGGTGCATCGGTGGAACCTCGATTTCGTCAGCCGCTCGCCCCTGGCGGAGCGGTATCGCGACCTGGCCTCGCGGATCGACGAGACGCTGGCCTTCATGGGTGCCTGCGGCATGACCAGCCAGACCACGCCGCAGATCCGCGAGACCGATTTCTACACCAGCCACGAGGCGCTGCTGCTTCCCTACGAGCAGGCGTTGACGCGGGTCGATTCCACCTCCGGCGAATGGTATGCCTGCTCGGCGCATTTCATCTGGATCGGCGAGCGCACGCGGCAGCTCGACGGCGCGCATGTCGAGTTCGCGCGCGGGGTGCGCAACCCGATCGGGATGAAGGTGGGCCCCGGCATGGAGCCGGACGAGCTGCTGCGGCTGATGGAGAGGCTCGATCCGGCCAATGAGCCGGGGCGGCTGACGCTGATCGCCCGCATGGGGGCGGACAAGGTGGGTGCCCGGCTGCCCGCCCTGCTGCGGGCGGTGAAGCGGGCGGGACGCGCGCCGGTGTGGCTGTGCGATCCGATGCACGGCAACACGATCACCACGGCGGGCCGGGTGAAGACCCGGCGGTTCGACGCGATTCTCGGCGAGGTGCGGTCTTTCTTCGATGTCCACGAGGCGGAGGGAACCATCCCCGGTGGCGTGCATGTCGAGATGACCGGGCAGGACGTGACGGAATGCGTGGGCGGGGCGCGGCAGCTTTCCGAGGCCGATCTCGGCGCCCGCTACGAGACCTTCTGCGATCCGCGGCTGAATGCCGAGCAGGCGCTGGAGCTGGCCTTCCTGATCGCCGCCGGGCTGAAGGCGCGCCGGGCGCCGCGTCATGCGGGCATCGCCGCGCAATGATCATGCTGCCGCCGCGCGGCTCGATCGATCCGGCGGAGATCACCGCGCGCACCGATGCCTATTTCAACCGCACCCGCGCCATCGCCGCCCGGTTCGGGGACGCGGAGGTGACCTACGCGCTGTTCCTGCGCCGCCCGGTGATCGCGGCGCACGGGCTGATGGTGGACTGGCTGAAGGCGGTGGCGGCGGCGCGGGGCGTCACCCTCGGCATCGAGACTCCCTACAAGGAGGGCGGCTGGGTCGGGGCGGGGGAGCCGCTGGCCTATATCACCGGCTCCTTCGTGCATCTGGCCGATTTGGAGACCATCCTGCTGCAGAAGCTGGGGGCGCCCTGCGTCGCCGCCCATAACGCCTATCAGATGGCGCTGGCGCTGCCGAAATCCGCCTTTCTGGCGATGGAGGCGCGGCATTGCGCCGGGGCGGAGATGCAGGAGATGATGGCCTATGCCGCCGCCGTCGGCTCCCGCGCCGCGCAGGCCGAGGGGGCGCGCGGCTTCCTCGGCAATGCCAATGACTGGACCGCCGGCTATTTCGGCGCCATGGCCGGGCTGGGCACCATGCCGCACGCCCTGATCGGCTATGCCGGCAGCACCCTGCGCGCCGCCGAGATGTTCCGCGAAACCTTCCCGGACGAGAACATCACCGTGCTGGTCGATTACTTCGGCCGCGAGGTGACGGACGGGATCGAGGTCTGCCGCCGCTTTCCCGATCTCGCCGAGGCGGGCAAGCTCGCGGTGCGGCTCGACACCCATGGCGGGCGGTTTCTGGAAGGGCTGGACCCGCAGCAGAGCTACGCGGTGCTGGAGCGGCACGCGCCCGGCGCCATCCGCCGCTATCGCAGCCAGACGGAGCTGCGCTACCTGATCGGCACCGGGGTTTCGGCGGCGGCGATCTGGCGGATGCGCGAGGCGCTGGACGAGGCGGGCTTTCCGCGCGTGCGCATCGTGGTCTCCTCCGGCTTCGGGGTGGAGAAATGCAGCGTGATGGCGGATGCCCACGCGCCGATCGACGTGGTGGGAACCGGCAGCTTCATTCCCGAGCAGTGGAGCGAGACCTATGCCACCGCCGATGTCGTCGCCTATAACGGCGAGCCGCGGGTGAAGGTCGGGCGCGAGTTCCTGCTGCACACGAAGAAGGGCTGAGGGCGGTTCCTGCCGGCGTCAGCGCTCCGGCTTCCACCGCCATTGCTGGATTTCCGGCAAATCCTCGCCATGGGTGGTGACATAGCGGCGATGGGCGATGAGCTTGCCCTGCAATTCCTGCTTCACATGGGCGGCGGTGCTGGACAGGCCCGGCACATGGTCGATCGCCGCCATCGCCAGGTGAAAGCGCGAGAGCTGGTTCAGCACCGTCATGTCGAAGGGCGTGGTGGTGGTGCCTTCCTCGCGATAACCATGGACATGGAACTGGGCGTGGTTGGCGCGGCGATAGGTGAGCCGGTGGATCAGCGTCGGGTAGCCGTGATAGGCGAAGATCACCGGCCGGTCGCGGGTGAAGAGCGAGTCGAAATCATGGTGCGACATGCCGTGCGGATGATCCGAATGCGGCTGCAGCGTCATCAGATCGACGACGTTGACCATGCGGACGCGCAGATCGGGCAGGTATTCGCGCAGCAGGCTGATGGCCGCCATGGTCTCCATGGTCGGCACGTCGCCCGCCGCCGCCATCACCACGTCCGGCTCATGGCCCTGATCGCTGGAGGCGAAGCCCCAGATGCCCGCGCCGGCGCTGCAATGGATGATGGCTTCCTCCATGGTCAGCCATTGCGGCTCCGGCTGCTTGCCGGCGACGATGACGTTCACGTAGTCGCGGCTTTTCAGGCAGTGATCGGCCACCGATAGCAGGGTGTTGGCGTCGGGCGGCAGGTAGATGCGGGCGATCTCGGCGGTCTTGTTGGCGACATTGTCGATGAAGCCGGGGTCCTGGTGGCTGAAGCCGTTATGGTCCTGCCGCCAGACATGCGAGGTGAGCAGGTAGTTGAGCGAGGCGATGGGCTTGCGCCAGCCGATCCGGCGCGTGGTTTTCAGCCATTTGGCGTGCTGGTTGACCATCGAATCGACGATATGGGTGAAGGCCTCGTAGCAGGAGAACAGCCCGTGGCGGCCGGTGAGCAGGTAGCCTTCCAGCCAGCCCTGGCAGAGATGCTCGCTCAAGACCTCCATCACCCGCCCGTCCGGGCCGATATGCACGTCGTCCGGGATGATCCTCGCCATCGACATCCGGTCCGTCGCCTCGAAGACGGCGGTGAGCCGGTTGCTCTCGGTCTCGTCCGGCCCGACCATGCGGAAGTTGCGCCGGGCGCCGCCGCGCCGGTTTTCGCTGCGCTTCAGCACGTCGCGCAGATATTCGCCGAGGATGGTGGTGGAACCGGTTTTCACCGCGCCGGGCGCCGGGACCTCCACCGCGTAGTCGCGGAAATCCGGCAGGTCGAGATCGCGCAGCAGCAGACCGCCATTGGCGTGCGGATTGGCGCCCATGCGCCGCTCGCCCTCGGGGGCGAGGGCCGCGAGCTCCTCGCGCAGCGCGCCGTTCTCGTCGAACAGCTCCTCCGGCCTGTAGCTCCGCATCCAGGATTCGAGCATGGCGCGGTGATCGTCGTTGTCGCGGACCTCGCTCAGCGGCACCTGATGGGCGCGGAAGGTGCCCTCGACCTTCGTGCCGTCCACCTCGCGCGGGCCGGTCCAGCCCTTCGGCGTTTTCAGGATGATCATCGGCCAGCGCGGCAGCTCCGGCGGGCCGCTGCTGTTCCGCGCGTCGTCCTGGATGGCGATGATGTCGGCATGGGCCCGATCCAGCGCCGCCGCCATTTCGCGGTGCATCGGGATCGGGTCATCCCCGGCGACGATGCGCGGATCGTAGCCATAGCCGCGCATCAGCGAGAGCAGGTCCGCCTCCGGAATGCGGGCGAGCACGGTGGGGCCGCCGATCTTCCAGCCGTTCAGGTGCAGAATGGGCAGCACCGCGCCGTCCCGCCTCGGGTTGAGGAATTTGTTGGAGTGCCAACTGGTGGCGAGCGCCGCCGTTTCCGCCTCGCCGTCGCCGATCACGCAGCAGGCGAGCAGATCGGGATTGTCGAACACCGCGCCATAGGCATGGACGAGCGAATAGCCCAGCTCGCCGCCCTCGTTGATCGAGCCGGGGGTCTGCGGCGCCACGTGGCTGGGGATGCCGCCGGGGAAGGAGAACTGGGTGAACAGGCGCTTCAGCCCGGCCTCGTCCCGGGCGATATTCGGATAGACCTCGGAATAGGTGCCTTCGAGATAGACATTGGCGACGACGCCGGGACCGCCATGGCCGGGGCCGCAGACGAAGATGGCGTTCACATCCCGCGCCCGGATCAGCCGGTTCATGTGGGCGTAGATGAAGTTCAGCCCCGGCGTGGTGCCCCAGTGGCCGAGCAGGCGCGGCTTGATGTCGGCAGGCTCCAGGGGCCGCCTGAGCAGCGGATTGTCCATCAGGTAGATCTGGCCGACCGAAAGATAATTCGCCGCGCGCCAGTAGGCGTCGGTCAGCCGCGCCTCGTCATCGGTCATGGTGCTGGAATCGGCCTGCATCATATTTCTCCGCTTGCGGTCTCCGGCATGTAGGGAGATTATCGGGCGGATGCGATGACCGGGATCAAATCCCGGTGGCCGGCCAGGGGGTTCCAGAGCGGGAGTTCCAGAATCGCCCCGGAAAGGAAATTGACAAATCAAATTACAGATTTGATAGTCGCGCGGGGGAAACAGCATGTCCGAACGCAACTACACGCATATCGTCCGGGCCGAGAAGCTCTGCGTCTCGTTCGGCAAGGTGCGGGCGCTGACCGATATCGACCTCGCCATCGGCCGCAACGAGATCGTCGGGCTGATCGGCGATAACGGCGCCGGGAAGTCCACCCTGATCAGGGCGCTGACCGGCGTGGTGCCGCCGAGTTCCGGCAGGCTCTACGTGCGCGACCAGCCGATCGACTGGAACAATTACTCGGTGCGCAAGGCGCACGACCTGCGCTTCGAGACGGTGTATCAGGAGAAATCGCTCGGCGAGAAGCAGCCGCTCTGGCGGAATTTCTTCGTCGGCCGGCAGATCACCAACCGGCTCGGCTTCATCAACATCCGCGAGCAGCGGCGCATCGCCAACCAGATATTGCAGCAGACGCTGGGCTTCCGCGGCGTCGGCATCGACGCGGATTCCACCGTCGCGAAGCTTTCGGGGGGCGAGCGGCAGGGCATCGCCATCGGCCGGGCGATGCATTTCGACGCCGATCTGATCATCCTCGACGAGCCGACCACGGCGCTGGCCATCGCCGAGGTGCAGAAGGTGCTGGACTTCGTCCGCTCGATCAAGGAATCGGGCCGCGCCGCGATTTATATCGAGCATAATCTCGCCCATGTTCACGCGCTGGCGGACCGGCTGGTGGTGCTGGACCGGGGGCGCATCGTCGCCAATATCCATCCGCACGAGATGAGCCTGGAGGAGCTGACGCGCTACCTGATCGGGCTGCAGCATCCGGTTGCGCCCGGCACCCACAGGGAGGCGGCGGCATGAGCGACCATATCGTCAAGCCGGCGCTGAAACCCGCCGCGCCGAGGCTGCGCCTGCATCTCGAAGGGCTGCCGATCATCCTGGTGTTCTTCGTGCTGATCGGGCTGTTCGTGTTCTTCGCGCCCACCGTGTTCCTGCACTGGCCGATCTACAACTCCTTCCTCGTCACCATTCCGCCGATGCTGATCCTGTCGCTCGGCCTGACGCTGGTGATCGCCGCCGGGGAGATCGACCTGTCGTTTCCCGCCGTGATCGCGCTTTCGGGCTTCCTGTTCGCCTGGTTCACCCGGCAATACGGGATGCCCTGGCTGGGGCTGGCCGCCGCCATCGCCGGCGGGGCGGTGGTGGGAGTGGTGAACGGGTTCCTGATCGCGGTGATCGGGATACCCTCGATCATCATCACCATCGGCACCAGCTTCTTCTGGTCCGGCATGGCGACGGTGCTGTCGGGCGGGCTTTCGTACACGATCAACCGGCTGAACGGCACCGCGATCGACGCCATATTTTCCGGCACCGTGCTGGGGGTGCCGAGCGAGGCGCTGTGGGCGGTGGCGGCGGCGGTGCTGGTCTGGTTCATCCTGAACCGCCACCGCTTCGGCGAGCACCTGCTGTTCATCGGCGATTCGCGGGATGTGGCGCGGGTGGTGGGCATCAACACGGTGCGCGAGCGGATCAAGCTGTTCACCCTGATGGGGGCGCTGGCCGGATTCGCCAGCGTGCTGCTGACGCTGCAGAATTTCAGCTATTTTCCGACCCAGGGCCAGGGCATCCTGCTGCTGGCGCTGGCGGCCGTGTTCATCGGCGGCACTTCGGTGTTCGGCGGCACGGCGACGGTGGTGGGCAGCTTCTTCGGCGCGCTCATCATCGGGATGCTCGATGCCGGCATCGTCGCCACCGGGGTCGCGGGATTCTGGGTGGAGGTGATCGTGGGCCTGGTGTTCGTGGCCGCCGTGGTGCTGCATATCGGCCTCGACGAGCCGGCGCGGGTGCGGCTGCTGTGGCGGCGCCTGCTCAGCCGGAACTGATGACAACAAACATAAGGGAGACGTTCATGAAAAGACTGAAAATCGGCCTGGCCGCCGGGATCGCCGCCTTGGCGCTGACCGCCGCCGCCCAGGCGGCGCCGGCCCAGCTCGGCTCGGGCCTGACCATGTATTTCCAGATGGGCGGCAGCCCGGGCGACGGTTCGACCCTGCCGCGCGAGATCGGCGCCAAGGACGCGGCCAAGGCCTTCGGCATCAGGCTGATCGAGCAATATTCCAACTGGCAGCCGCAGACCATGATCACGCAGTTCCGCCAGGCGCTGGCGGCGAAGCCCGACTGCATCGAGATCATGGGCCATCCCGGCAACAAGCCGTTCATGTCGCTGGTGGCGCAGGCGGAGAAGCAGGGCATCGTGGTGACGGCGGGGAACGTGCCGCTGCCGAAGCTGGAGGCGCTGTATCGCAAGAACGGCTTCGGCTATGCCGGGACCTATCTGTTCAAGGGCGGCGAGACCACCGCCGAGGCGATGATCAAGGCCGGAAACCTGAAAAAAGGCGATGTCGCGCTGGAATACGGCGTGTTCGCCGAGGGGATTCGCGGGCTTTCCGACAAGGGGCTGGCGCACGGGCTGAAAAAGGCCGGGCTCAAGGTCTATACGCTGAACATCTCGGATCAGGTGAACGCGGACCCGGCGCTGGCGGTGCCGATCATCGTCGCCTTCATCGAGCGGCACCCGGACATCAAGGCGATCGGCACCCAGCAGGGGCTGGTGACCTCGTTCATTCCGCAGGCGCTGAAGGAGGCCGGCAAGAAGCCCGGGCAGATCACCGTGGGCGGCATTGACCTCGCCCCCGCCACCATCGCCGGGCTCAAGAGCAGGTACATCACGGTGACGCTGAACCAGCAGCTCTATCTGCAGGGCTTCCTGCCGGTGGCGCAATGCGTGCTGACCAGGAAATTCGGGCTGGAGGGGATGAACACCAACACCGCCGCCGGCACCGATAGCGGCGCCGATATCCAGAAGCTGATCCCGCTGATCAAGAAGGGAATCTACTGAGCCATCCCGCCTAGGGGCGGTGCGCCGGGATCAGGGCGCGTCGCCCCGCAGCATGGTGCGGAGATCGGCGATGATGGGGGCGGGATCGACGCCGAGCGTATCGCGCAGCACGTCCGCCCAGTCGCCGATATCCTCGACGCGGGTGGGGTTGTCGCGCAGCAGCTCGCGCTTGATGAAGGGATAGCCGGAGAGCAGCAGGTGCCGCCAGAGATCGCTGGTCGGGTTGAGCGCCTTGCGCCGGGCGATGGCGTCGCGCAGCCGCAGCACGTGCAGCCAGCGGGTGAGATCGACCGGATCGACCTTCGCCCCCGGCGCGGTTTCGGCGGCGAGATAGGCGGCGATCTGGTCGCGCCCGACCTGCTTGGTCAGGCTTTCATAGGACCAGAGCACGTTCAGCCGCAGCCCGGCCTTCAGCAGGGATTGCGTCATCCCGACCTCGTAGCGGCCGATGACGTAGGATTTCGCCGGGGCCGGGATCACGCTGGCCCAGAATTCGCGGAAGGCGGGGGCCCGAATGGCCCTCGGCCCGAAGGCGACGAAATAGGATTGCAGGTGATAGCGCCGCTGCCAGCTCTCGGTCAGGCCCCAGACATCGGCGCTTTCGTAGTCGAGCCGCAGCAGCGTGGTCTCCAGCGGGCGGATCGGGCCGAACACGCTGTCGTTGACGATGATGATCTCCTGGGTGTCCGGCCGGGGCAGGTCGAAATGCTCGATCACGTCGCGCCAGCCGCCGAAATCATAGCCGATGTTGCGCCGGATCACGACGCAGGCGCAGAGCGCGGCGAGCCGCGCCTCGGCCACCGGATCGAGCCGGCCCGAATTGGTGATGAACACCACCGAGCGGCCGGAGGCGGCAAGCTGGGCGATGTAATCATAGAGGGCCTCGCGCACCCGGCCGCCGCTGTCGAAATGCAGGAACAGGACGATCCTGCCGCCAAGCTGCACCTGCCCGGCGGGTGCCACGCGGATGATCTGGTGCGGGCTGCGCAGCCGGCCGAGGATGGAGGAGACGCCGTTGACGATGCCGTCCCGGATCGCCCGGTAGGCGAGGGCGATGCTGCGCTTGCCGATCATGCGGCGCCCCGGGCTCCGCCGGGGCCGAAATCGCGCCGCATGTCCTCCGGCGCGCCCTGGTAACGCGCGAGCATCGCGCGGGCGAGCGCCTGGGCCTCCGCGCCGCGGTTGGTCTGATGAAGGGCGACGAGCTCGCCGCGCAGCGCCTCCCAGAACAGGGAAGGGGCGGCATCGCCCTCGCGCAGATCATCGGCGAAGCCCCGGCGCACGGCGGCGAAGGCCGCCTCGGCGCGATAGGGCTGCGGTGGTTCCTGCAGGTTCAGCACGCCGAGGGCGAAGCCGGCATCCCGCGCTTCCGGGGTGGCGGCCTTGGCGAAGCTGGCGAAAGCGGGCTCAATGCGCGGGCGCAGCGCCTGCGCGGCGGCAAAGCCGCCCTGGTTGACCAGGGTGACGAAGGCATGGATGGCGAGGGATTTCACCCGCGCCGGATCAGTCTGCTCCAGCGCGTCCAGCCGGGGGGCGATCCGCTCGGGCTCGCCTCCGGGAGCAAGATCGACCGTGATCAGCGCCGCCGTGGCATCCGCGCGCAAAGGCGGCTCGGCCCGCAGCGCCGCCGCCTCGATATCCTCGCGCGCCGCGAAATCCCGCGCCTCGTCCAGCCGCCCGGCATTCACCAGGCGCAGGAAGGCCTGCAGCAGCAGCGCCTCCCGCGTTTCGGGCAGGAGATCGGGCAGGGCGGCGAGAAGGGCGGGAATTCGCGCCGGATCGCCCTCGGCCAGTTCCAGCATCACCATCGCGAAGCCGGCATCCGCGCCATCGGGATCGGAGGTGTCGGCCGCCCATTCCCGGATCGGGAAGGCTTCGCGCAGGCTCAATGCTTCGGAGTAGCGCCCGGCATTGACCAGCCGGGTGAAGGCGGCGAGCAGCAGGGCGCGCCGCCGGGCCGGCTCGATATCCAGCCCCTCGATCCGGGCAGGCACGCGGGCGGGGTCGCCGGAGGCGAGGTCGAGCACGGCCAGAGCCAGCCGCGCATCCCGCCCGGTTTCATCCCCACGGGCGGAGCGCTCAACCTCCCCGCTCAGCGCGGCGGCCTCGTCGTAGCGCCCGGCATTGACCAGCCGGGTGAAGGCGCCGAGCAGCAGCCCTTCCGCGACCGGATCGCCGGAGCCGATCTGGCGGGCGATGCCGGCGGCCTGCATCGGATCGCCGCCCTCCGCCAGCGCCATCTGCCCCAGCACGATCAGCCCGTTGCGGCGCAGGGGGCGGGGCAGCGCCCCGTCGGCTCCGTTCAGCCCCTCCTGCGCGGCGAGCGAGCGGGCCGCTTCCACCGCGCCCGCGTTCACCAGCTCGATCAGCGCCCGCCAGGCGATCTCGCGATGGCGGGGCGCCAGATCGCCATCCCCCGGCAGGGAGGCGACGGCCTGAAGCGCCGCCGCATCGCCGCGCTCGGCGGCCTCGATGGCCAGTTCCGCCCGCGCCGCCCAGGCGACCGCCTCGGTCATGCCGTCATTGAGGAACAGCGCCCCGAGCATGCGGATCAGCACATCCGCCGCCTCCGCCGCCAGGATCAGCTCGCGGCGGATATCGGCCCGCCGCGCCCCCAGCCCGAGCCTGCGCATCCCTTCCGCGAACAGGATGGTGGCGAGGTTGAACGGCATGGCGGCGCGCAGGCGCTGCAGGGGGAGGGCGCGCAGCGCCTGCGGCAGATGATCGAGCGCATCGAGATCGAGCCCGTAG